>NZ_KQ970789.1:377924-485727 GCF_001579525.1 Streptococcus oralis
TTGCTTTTTAGTATCTGATTATTTAATCACTTGTTGCGTTTTAGCATAGTTAGCCTCTACCGCTTCTTTTTCAGATTTCCACCATTCTTGGTTGTCTGTATACCACTTAATGGTCTCTTTGAGACCTGCTTCAAAGTTGGTAAACTCTGGCTTCCACCCTAATTCATCACGGAGCTTGCTAGCGTCGATAGCATAACGAAGGTCATGACCAGCTCGGTCCGTCACATGGTCATAAGCATCAGCTGGTTGCCCCATTTCCTTGAGAATGAGTTCCAGGACTTCCTTATTGTTCTTCTCACCATCCGCACCAATCAAGTAGGTTTCCCCGATTTGACCTTTGGTTAGAATCGTCCAAACACCTGATGAATGGTCATTGGTGTGAATCCAGTCACGGACATTCTTACCTTCACCATAGAGTTTTGGCTTGATTCCACTCAAAATATTGGTGATTTGGCGCGGAATGAACTTCTCGATATGCTGGTAAGGACCATAGTTGTTTGAACAGTTGGAAATAGTCGCTTTAACACCAAATGAGCGCACCCAAGCTTTGACAATCAAGTCTGAAGCTGCCTTGGTTGATGAGTAAGGCGAGCTGGGATTGTACTTGGTTTCAGCCGTAAATTTCTCACCTGGACCTTCTCCATGGCCTGGCAAATCTTCGCGCAGAGGCAGGTCACCATAGACTTCGTCAGTTGACACATGGTGGAAGCGAAGGTCGTATTTACGAGCGGCTTCCAAAAGTGTGTAAGTTCCGATGAAGTTGGTGTGGATAAATGGACTCGGGTCATTGAGCGAGTTATCATTGTGGCTTTCTGCCGCATAGTGAACGATAGCATCAGCTTCAGCTGCCAGCTTATCAACCAAGGCTGCATCAGCAATATCTCCAACAACTAGCTCAACGCGGTCACCTAAAATTTCTTCAATATTAGCACGATTACCCGCATAAGTCAGCTTGTCCAGTACTGTCACATGAACATCTGGAAAGTTATTATAAACATAATGAACAAAGTTAGAACCGATAAAACCAGCCCCACCTGTCACGATAATTTTTTTATATTCTGTCATAAAATTCTTTCTATTCCTTCGTTTTTTATGGAACAAGTACTTAGTAATACTTAAATATCAGTCAGTCATTATCAATATTAAGGAAGTTTTTCTCAATCCAGTCATAGGAAAAAGCAATAATAAAGTTAATAGGTAAGGATATAAATAATGAAGATGAAGCTATTTCAATCCACAAAATCAAGCCATTACATAATAACATTAAATATTGAGGGATATTTACTAGTAGAATATATGCATTACGTAACAAACCTGATTCATAGATAAATAAATCAACGGTATTAAGGCTTGGTACTAAGAATTTATCAAAAATAAAGTAGTTTAATAAAGATAAAGTTATTAGTGCAACAAGCCAAATTATTTTCCTTAATCTAGACCAACTCTTAATTCCACCAATCCATATGTCAAAGTTCTCTTCACTGGTAAAGAGTCCCATAAACATTATAATAGCAGATGTACTAGAAATTTTAAAAATTTCCAATACTGAAACTTCATAGGTATTCTTACTCAATGATGAGAATACTTGGTTTAAAGAGAGCAATGTTACTGATAAAAGTAAATTCAACATCCATTTCTTGTTTTCTCTCTTATTTAAAAATTCACCACCAAGCATATTACAAATCCTCTTTACTCAAAGGTTTAACATCTTTGAGCAACGGGTGTTTTTTATCTGCTTCCGAAACTTCTGCTTCTGCTAGGTTTTCCCACTGGATGCCCAAAGCTGGGTCTGCATAGTTGACAAAGGCGTATTTCGGTTTGAGTTCAAGTGCCCAGTAGTCATTGACCAGATAGCTATAAGAAACTGTATCCGAGAGGACTTGAAAACCATTGGCTACGCCACGAGGGACAAAGATTCCCTTACTTGCATCAATCTCTGTCTGATAAACATTTCCAAAAGTCTCACCCTCACGAAGGTCAACCCAAGAACCCAGAACCTTGCCACCATCTGCTACTGAGATGTACTTGTCCCAAGGTTCAGCATGGAGGCCTCGGAGAACATTTTTGCGAGAAAAGCTAACGTTATTCTGGAGTTTCCCTTCAGCAAAGAAGCTCTCAGGAAAACCAAGCGGTAGCATCTTTTCTTTCTGAAAATTTTCCTTAAACCAGCCACGATTGTCACCATGAACCGGAATATCAAACTCTAACAAACCTGGAATGGCATCAATCTTGTGCACTGCAAGTGTTTTGCCGAAAAAATTATCTGCCATCTAGATTTCTCCAATCAAACGAAGCAAGTATTGCCCGTATTCATTCTTTTTAAGTGGTTGCGCCAACTTCAGCACATCTTCACGGCTGATATAACCCATTCGGTAGGCAATTTCTTCCAGGTTGGCAACCTGAACATTTTGCATCCTTTGAACCGTTTCGATATATTGGGAGGCCTCTAACAGACTCTCATGCGTCCCTGTATCCAACCAGGCAAAACCACGACCCATAACCTCAACAGACAAATCCCCACGTTTCAAATAAGCATTGTTAACATCTGTGATTTCCAACTCTCCACGAGCGCTTGGTTGGATATGTTTGGCAATCTCTACAACATCATTGTCATAGAAATAAAGACCCGTCACAGCATAGTTGGAGCGAGGATTCTCCGGTTTTTCTTCTATGGAAATAGCATTCATGTCTGTATCAAACTCGACCACACCAAAACGCTCTGGATCCTTCACTTGGTAACCAAAAACAGTCGCACCTTTCTCTTTCTTGGCTGCCTTTTGAAGCATTCTGCTCCAACCAGGTCCATGATAGATATTATCCCCCAAGATCAAAGCAACACTATCGTCGCCGATAAATTTTTCACCGATAAGAAAAGCCTGAGCAAGTCCGTCGGGACTTGGCTGTTCCGCATAGGAAAGCTTGATCCCAAATTCGGAACCATCCAAGAGCAGGTCCTTAAAACGGGGTAAATCCTGTGGCGTTGAGATGATCAAAATGTCCTTAATCCCTGCCAACATCAAGGTTGACAAAGGATAGTAAATCATGGGTTTATCATAAACCGGCATCAGCTGTTTTGACGCAGCTCGAGTAAGTGGGTACAGGCGCGTTCCCGAACCACCCGCAAGAATAATACCTTTCATAATAGGCTTCCTTTCTAGCTAATTACCTATCCTATATTATGTGTTATTTTGTCCCAAATTCCCTAAGGAATTTACTTCAATTTGGATAAGGCAGCTTTTAAATAGGCTCCGTCTCGAAGAGCAGCTCCAACTTTCCTAGCTTGTTCTGAAAGTTCCTTGTAGTCTTGAAGTGTCAAATCATCTAGTACTTTTTGAAGGTCGTGTAGAGAATCAACTGCTAGACCACACTGTTTATCCAGAACGAAATGCGCAAGGGCAGACTCTTTCCAAACCACCAAAGGAAAGCCCGAAGCCAAATAAAGAGAGGCCTTGTGCGAGTTGTTAAAGCGTAGATAGTTTCCGTAAGAACCTTGGCAGGTTTCTGAGCTGTCTCCGTCCCAGACCAAACCAAAACTACCTTCAAGAGCAGCTGGAAGGTCATCCGGCATAAAGGAACCAAAGTAGGTGGTGTTTTTCAATGCACGACTTTCATCATAGCCCACTCCATACAAGTTATAGGCGGGCTGGTCTGGCAAGTTATAAAGATAACCTGACTTTGCAGGGTTCAAATTTCCAGCTACGATAATAGGCTGGTCTTTTTGGAGATTTGGTTTTTCAGCAAAGTTTGGAATCAAATAGTCAAAAATCTCCAAGCTAACCATTTTATCTGCTGGCACTCCTTGACCTACCAGAACTTTCTTCATGATATCGTTATGAACGATAATGCCATCCACTGACATCAAAGCTTTCTTTTCCTGGAAGTAATTGCGCACTTTATGACGGAATTTCACTTCCGAACCTGCTGCATGACGCAAGGTTTCAATATCATGGATCAAAAGATAGAATTTTGCTCCTCTTTTTTGCGCCTGCTTGATGAGTTGTGAGATGAAAAATGTATGGTGGATAATAGGGAACTGAATCACCAATTCATCTCCAGCTCCCAACTGATCAAACACAGACTTGGTCGCACGATATTTGTGTTGTTGAGCTTTAAAGAAATTCATCTTATACCAATTCTCAACCTTGAGCTCCAAGCCCTCATAACCCTCTGAGATTAGAATAGCTTCCACGTCATTTCGTGCCTTACTCCCTGCATTCTTTTCGTGTGCATTATGCAGAAATGAATCCTTCAGATAATATTTCACCTTTTCTCCCCTTTATCCGTGATGTTCTTAGATACTCCCTAGTTCTTCTTCTACCACATCCAATGCACGTTCAACAGTCACGTGCATATCATAGTATTTATAATCTGCCAAGCGCCCACAGAAAATAACGCGCCCATTTTTCTCAGCTTCTGCTAGATACTGCTCATAAATAGCATTGTTTTTGGCATCATTGATTGGATAGTAAGGTTCATCTCCTCTTTTCCAATCTGCTGGATATTCACGAGTAATAACGGTCTTGGCTTGAGTCCCAAACTCAAAATGTTTGTGTTCGATGATTCGCGTATAGGGAATATCACGTTCAGTATAGTTGACTACAGCATTTCCTTGATAATTTTCTTGATCCAAAATCTCATGCTCAAAACGGAGACTACGATACTCTAGTTCACCAAACTTGTAGTCAAAGAACTGATCAATCATCCCTGTGAAGACAATCTTAGTTGCTGAAGCCTCCAAGTTCTCCCGATCAGCAAAGAAATCTGTATTAAGCTCTACTTCGATTCCTTCCAACAACTTTTCGATGATGACATTGTAACCACCAATCGGGATTCCTTGGTAACGGTCATTGAAATAATTGTTATCATAGGTCAATCGAACAGGTAAACGCTTGATGATAAAGGGTGGTAGTTCAGTAGCAGAACGCCCCCATTGCTTTTCGGTGTAGCCCTTGATTAGCTTTTCATAGACATCCATACCAATCAACTTAATGGCTTGTTCCTCTAAGTTTTTAGGCTCAACATCTTGCATGTGTGTCGTCTGCTCAGCAATCTTGTCCTTGACTTCTTGGGGTGTCTTTGTCCCCCACAAAGCATAGAAAGTGTTCATATTGAAAGGCAGATTGTAAAGATGTCCTTGATAGTTGGCAATAGGAGAATTGATGTAATTGTTAAACTCCGCAAACTGATTGACATAATCCCAGACCTTTCTATTGGATGTATGGAAGATGTGAGCCCCATACTTGTGGACATTGATTCCTTCAATAGATTGGCAATAGATATTCCCACCAATGTGTTCTCGTTTATCAATCACCTTCACCTTCTTGCCACGTTTGTTAGCTTCGTAGGCAAAGATTGCACCTGACAAGCCAGCACCGACAATCAAATAATCGTACATAAAATCTCCTTATTTCTTTAAAACACTTTTTAGTTCTTGAAAATCCAAGACACGTAAGACCAAAACCAAGCCACCGTAGACTAGGAAGCCAAGCAGAGAATAGATCAAGACATTCACAACAGACGAGAAGTTAATGAAAGCTTGTAGAGAATACAAGGCGCCGTACATCAGTAGTGCTGCTAGAAGGATTTTTAGCATAGATGGAAGGATCTTAACCTCTTTTAGATACGAACGTGTAAAGTAGAGTTGGATCAGCCAGACCAAACCTTCAGTCGCAACAGATACAATTGAAGCTCCAATATAGCCCAGAGGCGGAATCAAGAGGAGATTCAAGCACACACTGAAAATAGCTGGAATAGTTGTTGACAGCATAAATTCACGATTCTTATTGTGAGGAATCAAGATTTGAATTCCCATGATATTGGTCCAACCAATAAAGAACATTCTAAAGACCATGATGGCAATCGCATAACGAGCGTCTTGGAAGTCTTGCCCCAAGAAAAATTGAACAAAATCTTTGTTGACAATCAAAATCCCCGCAATCATCGGAAAGATAACCAAGTTATACACTAAGAAAGACATTTCATGTAACTTGTTAACCGCCTTTTGATTGCCTGATGATAGGAGGTTGGATACTCGAGGCAACATGACACTACCTAGCGAAGTTACCATGGTCAACAAAATATTCAATAATTTCAAGGCTTGATCATAGATCCCAACATCCTTGGTCGAAGACAAGGCACCCAACATTGTGCGATCTAGTGTGATGTAGAGCGAAATGGCAATCTGCGGCAGAAACAAGAGAATGACTGGCTTGATATGCTGTTTGGCATAGGCTACATCCAGATGCGGTTTGCGAATGTGTTCGCGAGCAGGAAGCCACATACTCAACTGCCCTAGTAGATCATAGGCAACCAAGAGGATGATATACAAGTACAAGTCGGATGGCTGCTTGACAAATAGGAAAATCGAAACAACCCCTAGAAGTTTGACCATTGTGTTACGAGCAGTGATTTTTTTGAAATCTTCTAATCCTTGGAAAAGCCAAGAGATATCAAAACCACGAGACAGCAAACTAAAGCCAAGTATATAGGCAATTGGATTGTTCATCGATGGTACAAGCAAGCAGACAATTATATAAAGCGTAACTGCTAAACAGGTTGAAAGAACTTGTAAACTGTAAATACCCCAGAAGGTCTTTTCGACTTCCTTACGATGGCCAGAAATTTCCTTGGTCCCATAATTCGCTACTCCAAGCGTCGCTAGTAGGATAAAATAAGTCACGATAGAGTTATAGTATCCGTAAGACCCCAAATCATCCGAAGAAAAAACCCGAGTGATGTAAGGTGTTGTAATCACAGGTAAGACGATGACAAGTAACTGATAGGACAGATTGTACAAATAATTTTTTAAAACTCTCACACAGCTTCCCTCATCTCATATTTTTCCTCTTTAAATTCCATCGCTGGAATAGTAGCAAAAAGAAGGAACATAAAGATATTGTAAGATGGACGAACCCAGAAGGCCTCAAACATGCAGTTGACAGCTACAATGGCCAGACAAGCTAACAGTAAATAGTTCTTTCTACGGTAGAGTGACCAGGACTGAACCATGTAGAGACCTACCAATAACACCACCGGTATTAAGCCGTAAGTGAATAACATCTGAACGTAAGACGAATCGACATAGTCGTAGTTCATAACGGTTTCGGTCTTGCCTCCGTATCCCACAAAGGAAATCCCTCGGGTCCCAAACAACTGCACAGGGTATTTTTTTAGAGCTTCATGTCCCAAGTATAATCTCATGTTCGTAAATTTATTGAGAGTTACATACATAGGGTGGGACCAACTAAAGTTTTTAGAAAGATAAACCATGACAGCTGATGCCATCCCTGCAGCGAAGGGCATGACAGAGAATACGGCTGATCTAGTATTTCTTCGATAATAAAAGTAGAGAAAGATTCCTGTTGCTACTACGATGGAACCTGCATTTAGGCGGGCATCACAATAGTTGATAATAAAAGCTGCCAAGCCCAAACCTAATAAGGTTCGTAGAATGATGAACCGATTTCTATTCAGGTAGGAGAAAGCCATATAAAGGTAAAAACAATGAGAGGCAAAGTCGGTAGGATAGATAAAGCCAAAGGAGTTACGAACAACAAGTCCAGCAGAACGATATTGAATAAACTGCAGATTGGGAAGAATTCCAATCTTAGAAAGTAAGACAATCATCAGAACAAAGAAGAAACCCAATCCCACATATAGTTTTAGAACACTCTCAAACTCAACTCTGTAAAGAAAGATAATCAAAAACAGATACATTGAAGCATTTAGGTTACCAGTCGTGTAGTACATCATACAGCCCGCTAAAAGCATAAGCGGGGCAAAGATAAGAAAAGTCAAAGAGTAGTGTTTGATATAAAGAAAACGAACTGCTAAAAAGAGTACCCCAAAAAAAGGTATGAGACTGGGGATGTGTGGCAAGATGGGTGCTAACATTGAAGTATTAATCATATCTATAGAAATAACTAATGTTAGAACCACTGCCACCAACAGTTTATCGCGTTCTATCTTTAACATTTTCTTGTTCCTTTTCTAATCTCTAACCTCTTTTATTCCATTGAGGCTTTTTTTAATTTTTTAAAACGATAATACAGACCTGGAGCCAATGATAACATCACATAGATCGCCTTATTTTTCAAGTTAATCCGCTTATTTTTCAATACTCTTCCTAGATGAGGTCGAATCTTGCTTTGAATACGAAGGATTTCCTCTTTGGAAGAATCTGAGATTAAGATGAAAATGTGGAGACTACCGATGAACAAACGGGCGATGACAGCATCGTCAAGTTCTGTATTGGCAGCATAGTCCTTCTGAACAACTTCTTCCAAATGATCCATAGAAGCATAAAAATCATAGTGTTTACTATTGAAGTTTGATAAGGTAATACTGTTTGGTCTACGATAATAATGATAGATACCTAAATCAATCACACAAACTGATTCCACTTCTTTCAGGTAATCACTAATAACATATAAGTCTTCATAGATTTTCCCTTTTGGATAGGGGTGTTTTTCTACGATATCTCTCGGAAAGAGTTTAGCCCAGGCAGAGACCGTAGCAATTGTACCATAGAGCATCTCTACCAAAGTTTCTTCAGAAGAAAGAAGGGTTGCTTTCGCTAGCATTTCTTCATTTATTTGGTAGTTTTGATAAGAATCATGATCGTAGGTATCCTTGCCTTTTCCTGCAACAATCCGAGCACCTGTACGTTTTTGGAGTTCCATTAAAAGCTCAAGGGCACAAGGCTCAAAATAGTCATCTGGGTCTAGGAAAACAATCCAATCCCCTTTAGCTTTAGTTACACCATAGTTTCTAGCATCAGACAATCCACCATTTACTTTATGATAGGTCGATACCCATTCATAGTCACTTGCATATTGATCGCATAGTTGCCCGGAATTATCAGTGGAACCATCGTCAACCAAAATGACTTCAAAATCTTTATAGGTTTGATTGACCAAACTTTCCATAGCATAGCGAAGATATTCCTCCACATTATAAATAGGTACAATTACCGAAATCATATTTTCTTTTCTTTCTCTTACTCAATTAGATGTTTAAAGTTCAAATGAACTTTTTTCTGGGAAAAGTTGACCCATAGCTCTTATGAAATCTACCATTACTTTCTCTTCATCCTTCACGTCTAAACTATCATTGATACACATAATTTTATATTTTCTAGAATTTAATAGTTTCCAAAAATCAGGGCCCGCATCATCAAGAGAGAACAAATTACCCAATTTAGGGTCAGCAATTTCATATTTCCCACTGGCAATCTGCCAGTATTTAAATAGCCAAACATTAGTATCAGATGGATTTCTAAAGCGACTAGCCGATGTTTTTTCCAAGATAGCAGTTTCTTTTTCCCACACCAACTCCATAGTTGACTTTAAGAGGGGATGCGCCAGATGATTTTCCCAAAAACCACAAATAAATTTAGTATTTCTATAGAGAAAAGTCTTGATAATATTTTTCCAACCTTGCTTGAGTGATAAAAATTTACCATTTTTAAGAATCTCACCTTTACTGAAATAGCTATTTACAATTTCCATGTCATTCACTTGGAAATGTGCTGTCCCATATGGTTGTGGAACAATCGGTGACAAAGCCGTGTTATACTTTGGTAATCCTTCTTCTGAAAAGAAATCTGTCGGTTCAACTGGAGCTGTTAGATAAACATCATCATTAAAGAATACAAAGTGCTCAGAAAGCCCAGATATTCGGTGTATATTGCTTTCAATAGGGTTAGCAGAAAAAACTGGTAAGTAGTCATTACGGATAATCTCTGTATGATCTACCAACACCAATTTATCGCTATCTATATCTAACCAAGAGGGTTTTTGCTGATCAGTCACAAGATAAACCTTATTGACCCAAGGGGCAAATTTTTCTACCCCTCTAAACCAATATTTAAAGGTTCCCCATTCTCGATAAGCCTTTACGGAATTCATACTCTTTTTAGATGTATTGACTGAGCCATCATACTTTGATTTTTTTTCCTGCCATAATGGGTCACTTCCGTCAACCCATGTAACAACAAAATCAATCTTCTCTACCATTAAGTCTCTCCTTCTTAAGAACAAGTAAGCTTTTCATTAATTTTATGAAAGGATATTTTTCAAACTCTAAAACCTTTACACTCGATACTTTTAATAAATATTTAACTCCATGGAATTGAAATTTATATAGTCATTGCTTGTCACATAGCCATATAATCCGCCCATAAATCAATATCTTTTATTTAATAAAACAAGCAATTCAAAAATCCCTAACGTATCTCTCAATAAATCAGCTACAGTATCTGATTACATCCGAGTGTTAGAATTTTATACATAAACTCTCCATGGTTGAGTTGCAGTCCCACAAAGAATTAAAACTAGGAAGTTCCATTAAATCTATAAATAACATTTAATACATATTCTAAATTTTTCTTGATAAATAAAATTACTGCTGATATTAGAATAATTATTCTTTTTGATCTGAATAAACTCTTTATCAATCCATCATTGTATACGTTGATTTTCTTATAGAAGAATAGCTTAATCCAATATTGAATCATTCTACTTTTATGAAACCAATTCTAATATAAGGAATTAAAATACTGAAAAAAACAGTCAGGTACTTTTGCATTATTAATCCTTTAGAATATGTACTTTGGTTACCGACAGAAAAAGGTATCTTAATTCAACATCATTTGCAATTTGATTTTAAAGGATAATTATTATAAGTACCAAAATCAATTCTATTTTAACCTAATAAAGTAAAAAAACAACGGAATTACCTTATAAATAATCTTCCAGTATTTGTACAATTCTAGTACTAGCAAAACCATCACCATAAGGATTACTAGCTTTGCTCATCTGATTATAAAGATTCTGATCATTTAATAGATTAGTGAATTCATTATAAATTGTTTCTTCTTTTGTCCCAACAAGTTTTAGAGTTCCTGACTCTACACCTTCTGGGCGCTCTGTAGTATCGCGCATAACAAGAACGGGTTTTCCAAGAGAAGGTGCCTCTTCTTGAACCCCACCAGAATCTGTTAAAATCATATAAGACCGCTTCATAAAATTATGAAAATCAATAACTTCTAAAGGCTCAATTAATTTAATGCGATTTTCATCACCAAATATTTTGTGAGCGATTTTGCGAACCTTGGGATTTTTATGTATTGGATATAAAATTTTTACATCATTATGTTCTGCTAAAACACGTTTTACAGCCCTAAACATATTCTCCATCGGTACACCTAAATTTTCACGTCTATGCGCAGTTAAAAGAATCAATTTACTATCACCTACCCAATCTAAAATTGGGTGAGTATAAGATTCAGTAATAGTTGTACGTAAAGCATCTATAGCAGTATTTCCAGTAACAAATATTGTTGCTTCTTTTTTACCTTCTTGCAACAGATTCCTCTTAGCTTGCTCTGTTGGAGCGAAATTAAAATCTGAAACAATAGAAACAACCTGCCTATTAAATTCTTCTGGGAATGGACTCTGTAAATTATAAGTTCTTAGACCAGCTTCTACATGACCAATCTTCGTACTTGAATAAAAGGCCGCCAATGAAGTAGCAAATGTTGTTGTTGTATCACCATGTACTAAAACAATATCTGGCTTTTCAGTTTCTAAAATTGGTTTAATCTTATCTAAAATAGTTGTTGTGATACTATAAAGTGTTTGTCCTTCTTTCATAATATCCAAATCATAATCAGGAACTATAGAAAAAACATCCAATACTTGTTGTAACATTTCTCTATGTTGTCCAGTTACACAAACAATTGTTTCAAACTTATTGCTTTTCTTTAGTTCTTCAACTAATGGACACATCTTAATCGCTTCAGGGCGTGTCCCGAATACAATCATTACTTTTTTCATATATTGTTTCCCTTCTTTACCTTAACATCAACTATATTATATATATCTTTTACAAAAAAATATATATGTGTGAGGTATAAAATCTATATATCTTTCTCCACAATTACTATTTCTAACTTCGGAAACTCTCGATTGCCAAGTATTTTTGTAGGAACACCATCGATTATAACTTTATCTGGAAATAAACTTTGTAACTACTAAATTAGCAATAACTACACAGCTATTGCCTATAGATGCCCCATCCAAAAAGACTGCTCCAAATCCTAGCCAATAATTATTCCCTATCTTAATTCCTTCCCAATTTACTCCTTGTTCTCGAATTAAAACATTAGCTTTATCATAATTATGATTTTCGGCATAAAAACGGACAAACGTCCCTAATATTATATTGTTCCCTGTATGTAATCCGCCTACTGCACCGAATAGAATATAATCACCAAAAGAGGAATTATCTCCTATTTAATTCCTATACCTAACGAAGATATTGAATCCGAAGCACCTATTATTGGATGATTTCCAAGTATTAGACTCCTACTAGACAAAGCATCAATTACTACACAATCTCTGATATTAATATTTCTCCCTAACTTTAAGCCTTTTCAAAACCAAGTAGCCGTCTTTATCCGATAAATAAACTTTTTTTCAGACTCAAACGGTTTAGAATTTCACAAATTAATCTCTTAAAGCAATATATACCTCTACTCAATATTTAAGAAGCTGAAACTGATCAATCAACATTCACTTGCTTACCAGTAGCATTTCTAATTATGTTCTCTATATTCATTAGCCTAAACCATAAATTTTATTCTTTCAACAATTTTTTATAACCTAACAAGGTTTGTTGACCAGCCTTCTCCCATGTGTACTCTGTTAAAACCTTATGCTGTAAATGCTCATTTCGAGGTGCGCTAAAAGCGGCATCAATAGCACTTCTGATACTTGCTATATCATCTGGTTCACAATAGAAAGCTTCATCTCCAAAATACTCAGTTGTTGTTCCTCGACTACTAATAGCTAGATTGCACCCCATTGCTGCAGATTCCAAATTAACCAATCCAGGAGTATCCAACCAGCTGGGTAAAGTATTAACCTTACAAACTTTATAAAGCTCATAAAGTTTATCGTTGTTAATTTTAGAAATATAATGAATATTTGGATTTGAGTCTAAATATTTTTTTATTTCTGCGAAGTAATTTTTATGGTTATCTGACACCGCCCCCACCAAAACAAGCGTGTATTCTGAATCTTTCAAAGCTTTTACAAGATTTAATTGATTTTTTCTTGGTTCAATGCGCCCCACAGAAATAATAGCATCTTTAAATTTAGAAAATTCATTAGCATCAGAAACACTCAAATATTTTAGAGCATTCTCTTTATCTATACCATTCGGAACAATGACATAATCATCTGAACGAGTATTAAATGTTTCAAATAACTTCTGCATTTCCATCTCAGAATTCGGCAAAAATAAATCAGTATTTTCAATAACATATTTCTGCATCGCTGTATATCCAATCGTAATCAAATTTTTTGTCACCTGATTACGGGATTCCTTTGATTTTAGCATCCTAGCAAAAGCCTTAGCACGTTCAATATTATCAATTGACAATAGATGACTAATCACTTTTCTGATACCAATTTGTGCCTTCTTTTCAAAATCTTCCATTGGCCAAAAAATAGTTGATAATGCAACTTTCTTACCCTGTTTTTTAGCATTTTTCATTTGAATATATGTTTCTTGGATACGGGTAACGTTCGTTAAATGCACTATATCATAGCTCGATAAATCTGGCTCTAATTCTAAACTTATATCTACTTCTACACCAAACTTTTCAAGTTGCTCCTTTGTTTTTTCAATTTGAACAGTATCCCCACCACGCATGGTAAAAAAATTTTCTCTACTTTGAATTAAAACCTTCAAACTAACCCCCTACCTAAAGACTTCCTCATAGTCTGACACAATCATTTCCCACGTAAATGCAAATGCAATGCGTTGAGTTGATTTCTTATCTAACTCTAAAATCATTTCCTCATTAAATTTTTCCACTTCTTCAATCACATCTGCCAACTCGTCTTTCTTCCAGTATATGGCACTATCTTCACCAACCTCACGGTTAAAGCCAACATCTAGCAACAAATTCAGTTTTGTGGATGCTAAGGCTTCCAGTAGAGAAGGGTTGGTCCCTCCAACCTCATGCCCATGGAAATAGGCAAAGGCATTTTCGCGAATGTACTTGAGCAACTCTTGGTCATAGACAGTCCCAACAAATTTAACCCTAGGATCTTTGTCAAAACCAGTATCCTGTAATAACTGGTCGTAAAATTTATTCTGCTCCACATTTGTGATGAGGACAAAGTCCTTCTTGGACTTGGACTTGATAAATTCACGAATCATGGCTTCGTAGTTGTTTTCAGGAACGAATCGTCCCACTACTAGATAATAGCCATTTTCGCTAACTCCTTTTTCCTGATACCAGTTCCGAACCTTGGTATCTTCTGCCTTCAGGCTTGAAGGAGCAGTATCCGTTCCATAGGCAATATAGGTGGTCTTTGGTTGATACTGTTTATAGTCCTCTTGGATATATTGTTCGATATTTTTGCTATCACATACCAGTAAATCTGCATGTTTGACCATGAGCTGCTCTGAAAATTTCCAATACTTACGAACTGGTAAACTCCACTTTGCTCGCAGCCATTCATGGCCATCTGGATTTACTAGCAAGGAGCCACCAATGGCACGAATTTTTTTCTTAAGTCCAGAAATAAAAGGACCGATGCGACAAGCTAGAATATAAAAAATGGGAGCCTCGTCCTTGTTTTTCTTAGCCAATTCAATAGCCTTGTTGATCGCTGCGATATCGTAAGCAATAGCACGAGCTGGTCCGATATTGGGTACATCGATGTTGAAGCAAATGGCTCCATTGTGCTCAAACTGATCTTCCGTAATACCAGACTTGGCTGAATTTTCGCGCATACAAGCAACATAGTATTGTATGTTGCTGTCTTTTTGATATTCGGTTAATTTTTCAACAAAGGTTTCAAATCCTCCATACTTGGCAGGAATCCCCTTTGAACCAATAATATAAACTGACTGTTTCATTTCTCTCCTAACAAGACTGAAGGGCAGAAATTACTTTGCCCCATCTCTCATAAAGACCACTTTAACGGTCTTTAACAATATTTCAATATCTTTCCAGATTGTCCAGTCATCAATGTAAGCTACATCTAATTTGACAACTTCATCGAAATTTTTGATTTCACTTCGTCCACTAACCTGCCATAAACCTGTAATCCCAGGCTTAAAACTGAGACGACGTTTCTGTTCTGGCGTATACTTTTCATACTCATCAATAGTTGGAGGACGAGTCCCTACTAAACTCATATCCCCAATTAGTACATTCCAAAACTGTGGCAACTCATCCAAACTTGTCTTACGAATGAACCGTCCAATTGGTGTAACACGTGGGTCATTATCCATTTTGAACATCCCGCCCTGCATCGTATTCTGATTCATCAGCTGTTGTTTAATCTCTTCCGCATCTACACGCATAGAACGAAACTTATAAAAAGTAAAGCGACGACCATTTTTTCCAATACGCGTTTGAGAAAAAATGGCCGACCCACCATCTCTTCGAATCAGTGGTACCAATACTAAACCAACTACAGCAAACAGAACAAGTCCAACAATAGCTCCGCAAATATCTACAATTCGTTTGGCAACTACATGACTAGGCTTGTAA
Source organism: Streptococcus oralis (assembly GCF_001579525.1). Lineage (GTDB taxonomy): Bacteria > Bacillota > Bacilli > Lactobacillales > Streptococcaceae > Streptococcus > Streptococcus oralis_M. The sequence continues at coordinate 393,502 of NZ_KQ970789.1, forward strand.
AATTTTGTTGAAAAGGTTACAACATTCAAACCTGCCATTTCACGAATTTTTTTATCACTACCCAAATAGTCGTTAAAAGCATTTAGGTTAACTGTCACATCTATTCCCATTGTTTCAAAAAGAGAGATATAATCTTCAATATTATACTCCTCACTAGGCAGATTGATAAAAACCTCATCAACAACTTCATGAGTTGCAAAATTTAAAACATCTTCAACTGGTACTACTTTTAAGTGCTCATGTTGAAAATTATGCTGATCTAGAACACTAACAGCTTCTAATTCCCATAAAAAATCACTTGATTCTAACAGTTTGTCTATTACCCTCTCTACTCTAGACGTAGCCGTAATCAAGAAAACTTTTTTTCTCCCTTTAAAATTTGGTAATAGAAGTTTCCAATAGCGTTTAATACATAGATTCAATAGATATAGTAACACGGAATGCATTGTTAAAAAGTAGATCATTCCTCGTCTTGAAATACTAAAGCGTTCCTTCAAGAAAAAATTAGAAATACTTATTGCCAATGCAAAGAAAATAATATACTTCGCTATTTTGATAAACTCAGCCAAGTACCCTCTTTTGAAAAAATCTTGTCCATAATCACTAATATAAAAGACAAGATAATGGAGAATGTATAGGATAACCATTGAAGTGTATACAATCTCTGTTTCTTTAACAAAACTGAGTAAATAAGCTAAAATAATGACAAGAAAACTCTGGAATACTGCCAAAGAAATCTTCAATCCCTTTTCTTCCATAATATCTTCCCTAGGCTATTTATTATTTTTTGCCATAATTCCCATAGTTTCCATATGCTCCATAGGAGCCATATTTTTCGACTGAAGTATTAAATTTATTTAGAACTACTCCTAGAAATGGTTTACTTGTTTGTTCGAGTTGTTCTTTAGCTTTTTGGACATCGCGACGATTTGTTTCACCAGCCGCAGTCACCAAAACAGAAGCATCACATTTCTGTGTAATGATTGCAGCATCAATAACAACTCCTATCGGTGCGGTATCAACAATGATATAATCAAAGTATTTATGCAGAGTATCAATCATAGTTGCAAAATTTCCACTTTGTAGCAAAGCTGTAGGGTTTGGGGATACAGAACCTGCCTGGATAACAAATAAATTTTCAACATTTGTTTCGCATAAACCTTGCGATAAGTCTGTTGTCCCTGATAAATATTCTGTTAACCCTGTAATCTTTTCACGTGATTTAAAAACACCCGACATGACAGAATTACGGATATCCGCATCGATTAACAGTGTCTTATATCCCGCACGCGCGAAAGCCCAAGCAATATTAGTAGAAGTTGTTGATTTTCCTTCCCCAGGCTTTACAGATGTAATTGCAATTACTTTTAAATTATTCCCACTCAGTTGAATATTGGTGCGAAGCGCATTGTAGTACTCTTCAGCTTTTCTTGCCTGATCCAATTTTTTATGTACAATTTCTAACGTTGGCATTTCTATCTCCTATCTCAATTTATCCAAGTTTGGAACAACTCCCAAGAGTGCAATTTGCATAACATCCTCAACATCTTCTGGGCGTTTCACTCGTGTATCCAAGAGTTCAACTAGGAGAACCGTAACAACCATTACAACCGCTCCAGCAAGAAATCCAACCATGGTATTGCGACGGATATTTGGAGACGATGGGGATGTTGCAGGACGCGCTTCTTCAAGCGTTGTCACATCTGAAACTCGCGTGACACTGATGATTTTTTGAGCAGCAACCTCTCTCAAAGAGTTGGCAATACGGCTAGCTTCCTCAGGTGCACGGTCTGTAACAGAGATAGAAACAATACGCGTATCCACTGGAACTGTCACCTTAATTTTACTAGCTAGATCTTTTGGAGGGAGTTCTAGTTTCAAGTCAGTCGCAACTTTTTCTAAAACGTCTTGCGAGAGAATGATTTCACGATAGTCTTTTACCAAGTAAGATCCCGCTTGCAAGTCTTGGTTGGTCAAACCTGGCTTATCTCCCTGATTACGGTTGACCACATAAATGCGGGTAGTACTGGTAAACTCTGGTTTCACAATAAAACTACTGTAGACAAATGCTACTGTCCCTGTCACGAATGCCACCAAAGCAATTAAAAATTTTCGTTTCCAAAGGATTTTAAGCAAGTGAAATACATCGATTTCCATCATATTTTGTTCTTTCATTTTTTCTCCTAAATCAATTGATCCATTATTATTTTTCGGGGATTATCCTTAAAAAGTTCCTTAGCCTTATCTTCACTGTATTTTTTGGCAATGATATCATAGGCTTCCTCCATATGAGGAGGTCTACCATCTAAGTTGTGCATATCACTTGCTATCACGTGAACCAGATCTCGTTCCAAGAAATACTGCGCTCTCTTTTTCATGAATTTATAGGTTTCTCCGAATAGTTTTGGTTTCAAAACATGAGAACTATTAACCTGAGTATAACATCCCATATCAATCAGTTCTCGCACGCGCTTTTCATTGTTTTCTAAAGCATCGTAACGTTCAATGTGGGCAATGACGGGTGTAATACCTAACATTAGAATATCACTCAATCCCTTATGCATATCTCGATAGGCTGTATTCATACTAAACTCAATCAAAGCATAGCGACTATCGTTAAGGGTTGGGATTAATTTCTTTTCTAACTTCTCAACAACATCTGGCGTATAGTAGATTTCTGCTCCATAGGCAATGATTAAGTCATCCGCAACTTCCTTAGCCATTTCTCGCACCTTCAGAAAGTTGGTTGCGATTTTTTCTTCAGGAGTTTCGAACATCCCTTTTCGTCTATGCGATGTTGAAACAATTGTTCTCACTCCTTGACTATAGGCCTCTCTAAGTAGTTTTTTACTCTCCTCTATTGACTTTGGACCATCATCCACATCAAAAACGATGTGCGAATGGATATCTATCATGCTACTTGCCCTCCATCACATCATTGATAGCAGCTTTAGCAGCAGCTAAACTACTATCGTCAATTTCCATCATGTAGAGGTTGCTATCTGGCATAGCATAGGATGGAAGATCTGTTCTACCCGTTCCTTTCAAGTCTTGAGAATTAACCTTATACTTACCACCACTATCCAGCTGGGTATTGACCAAATCCATCATGGTTTCTAGCGGCATATTGGTTTGCAAAGAGTCTTGTAATCCTTTGATGATGTTATCGTAGTTTTTTAAAGCCTCAGTTGACGTCAACTTCTGAATAATAGCAACAATGACCTTTTGCTGGTTCCGACCGCGGTCACGGTCTCCATCTGCTAAAGAGTAGCGCTCACGGACAAAGCCAAGGGCCTGTTCCGAATCTAGATGAACATTTCCTACAGGAAAATGGTACTTACCATGCAAAGAAGTGAAATCCTGATCATTATAGACATCAACGCCACCTAAAAGGTCAATCAACTTCAAGAAAGAGGTAAAGTTCAAACGAACATAGTAATTGATATCAACCCCGTATAAGTTTTCCAAAGTATGAATTGACGAGTCCACTCCATAGATTCCAGCGTGGGTCAATTTATCCTTTTGATTGTTTCCTCCATCCGCAATCGGAACATAGGAATCTCGAGGCGTTGTAGTCAGAAGGATTTTCTTGGTATCTCGGTTCACAGTCATTAGAATATTCACATCTGAACGAGATACTGAACTAATCGGACCATAGGTATCAATACCACTCACATAAATATTGAAAGCTTTATTCTTTGATACCTTTGGAGCCGCAACATCCTTAGTTAATTTTTTTGTATAGATTTTTTTGATTTTTGAAGCATAATCTGGATACTCTGCTTCAATGATATTTTCAAAGACACTATTTAAGACAATTGCTTTCGTTTCGCCAGAAAGCAGACTCTTATAAGCTGCTAGATAAGAAGTACTCTGTTCAACTGTCAAGTCTTTACTCTGTGTCGTCTTAATATCCGCCACCAACTTTTGGATATTATCATTATCTGTTTCAGTCGGACCTGTTACACTATCCAACTGGGTCACATTATTGATTTCACTATCTTTCAAAACGACCACACTCATCGAATACTCTGAATAGTTTGATGTCGCATTGATGTGATTGGTCAACCCTACAAACTGATGAAGTGCAAAGAGTGAGACAGAACTGACTAGTACAGCAAGCGTCAAAAAGAAAACCGTGAATTTCTCGGCTTTTTTATAAACTATCAGTAGAGTTGCAATTACAATAGAAATTAGAATTAAAATCGTAGCCAGAATATTGAGATATCTAAAGGCCAGGATATTATGTTTAAAAATCAAGAACAACAAAAAACCACTCAATAAAAATAAATGGCTAATAAGAATATATTAATATTTCGCTTCGCATTCCCTAAACGAGCTCTCTTTGAGCGTCTACTCATAATAATCTCCTAAACCTTCATAATTAAAACCATTATATCATAAACCAATAATAAATGCCATTCATTCATTATAGTTAAGCGTTTTTATTTATACCTTTTTTCCAAAAAAAACTCAGGTCATTTACTCGTTTTTAGTTTAACGGATACAAAAACAAGGCTCCTGAATAGGAAACCTTGTTCTCATCTTATTTTACGTGGTTTTCAAACTCTTTTTGGCTCTTTTCGATAGCTTTTTTACTTTCTGCTTCCCACTTAGCCTTGGCTTCGTCAAATTGTTTCTTGGTAACAGGGTCTTTTTGTAATTTCATGTACTTATAATTATTTCCGTCACCCTTGATACCTACTAGGGAGTAGGCACGTGTAAACGGAGTTACTTTGGTTACAGAGGCTGTACCACCATTTGACATAGCAGACATGACTAGAGAATTGTCAATCATCCAAGCTTGAGCTTCAGCGTATTTTTCATAACGCTTAGCAACATCTTTGTTCTCAGCATCTGCTTCTTTCAGGAGTTGTGTATAGGTATCGAGCCCCAAACTCTTAATGAGCTCTGAAGCTTCCTTGGCATCAAGACCAAAAATCTTGAGATAGAAGCCAGTTTCAGCATTGAAGGGATCTAGGTAAGTTGATGGATCCTGGTAATCACCAACCCAACCATCAAAGTTTAGGTCGTAGTCACGAGCTGCTGGATTTGGTGCTAGGAAGGCAACATTTCCAAAGTCATCTGTAGAAAGCTGTTGAACATCAATGACGATATTGTCAGAACCTAGTACTGTTTCAAGGGTTTGTTTAACCGAGTTCATACCAGAAACCGCATTTTTATTCGTCTGATCAACAGGGACATCCAAATGGATTGGGAAAGTCACGCCTTGGGCTTCCAATTCCTTTTTAGCTTCCGCAAATTTCGCTTGGGCCTTTTCCTTGTTAAAGTAGGCATCTTGAGCATCTGCCAAATTGATACCTGACCACTCAGTTCCGTAGTTCACAAGCTTAGAAGCTGTTACTTCTCCAAAGGTCTTATCTCCCACCTGGACAAATGTTGGAGGAACTAGAGTATTACGAAGGGTTTTGCTCGCTGCTTCTTCACCGTTAGATTGAGCAGAGTAGGCTGTTCGATCAATACCAAAGTTGATAGCCTGACGGAAATTTTTATTTAAGATAGCTGTTTGAGCTGATTTCTTTTGTTCGTCCGTTGTTTTAGCGGTATGATTATAGGTTTTGCGGTTGACGTTAAAGTTAAAGTACCAAGATGTCTTGTCTTGTAAGCTATAGACGATATTGTCTTGGTATTTTTCTTTTGTCTTAGCATAGTTCGAACTATTTGGATAGACTCCTGCAATCGAGTAAGCACCGCTTTCAAAGTTTCGAATGGTCATCTCCTGATCTGACCCATCGAAATAGGCTAACTTAACTTTTTCAATGGTTACTTTGTCATGGTCATAATAGTGTGGATTCTTCACATATTCGATCGAAGATTTTGATGTAAAATCTTTTAACAGATAGGGACCATTATAAAGGATACTGTCTGGTGTCAAGGTACCAAAATCTTTATCCTTTGATTTCAAAAACTCTTCGTTGACTGGGAAAAGGATACTATTGGTTGTCTTTGAATTCCAGTACGGTTCTGGTCGAGTCAAAGTGTACTCGACTGTGTAATCATCCAAGGCTTTGACACCAACAGTTGAAAAATCATTGGTCACACCCGTCACATAGTCATTCAATCCCTTGATTGAATTTTGGATCAGATCCATAGCTTGCCCCTTGTTGTCCGCGGCATATTTGATCCCAGTGACAAAATCCTGAGCTTTGACTGGAGCGTACTCTTCTCCATCAGCAGTGTACCACTTGGCGTCTTTTCTGAGTTTATAAGTATAGGTTAAACCATCCGCCGAAACTGACCAATCCTCCGCAAGAGCAGGTACGAGGTTCCCATAGCTGTCATTTTCTAACAAACCATCTACGAGATTGGTAATAACGGCGGTGTTATCTGCATAATAATCTAGAAGATAGTTAAAAGTTGTTGGATTCGCACTAAATGTTGATGAATAAGTGCTAGTATCTGTGTTGGACTGTCCACATGCAGAGAGCAAAATCCCTGTCGCTAAGGCAAGACCTATCCCGATTAGTCTTTTTTTCATTTTGATCATCACTCACTCCTTTATGTCACTTTTTATAACATAACCATATTTTATCAAATTTATTCAAAAATGTAAAGTTACTACTTTTATGACAACTGGTGTCTCAAAACAAAAAAGGAAGCACAGTTCCCTGCAACTTCCTTTCCTGTTTATAGATTACTTAACGTGTTTTTCAAGTTCTTTTTGGTATTTCGCATTTGTCTCGATTTTTTCTTGTTGCCATTTCTTGAAGGCTTCTTCGTATTCTTTTGCAGTCACAACGTCATTTTGTAACTCCAATCCTTTGAACACAAATGGATCCCCTTTGATCCCGACTTGAGAGTAAGCTTTTGTAAATGGTACAGTACGGCTAACCGTTGGAGAACCACCTGAAGAAGCAACTGGGATTAATAGTGAGCTATCAGACACCCAAGCTTGAGCTTTAGCGTATTTTTCATAACGCTTATTAAGGTCGCTGGTTTCAGCTGCAGCATCATCCAGGAGTTTCTTGTATTCGTCCAGTCCAACTTGTGCCATCACTTCTGGATCTTTTCCGCGAGTGATTCCCAAGTGTTTAAGGGCTGAACCCTTCTTAGCATCAAGAATGTTGAGGTAGGTAGCTGGGTCTTGATAGTCTGGTCCCCAACCAGTTCCGTTCAAGTCATAGTCTTTTTGAGATGGAACCTTGGCTTGAGACGTAATGCTCATTTTTTCATTATCGGTCATTTGAAGGACATCGACAATGACATTCTCTGTACCAAGTGATGATTCGATTGACTGCTTGAGTGAGTTGGTTTGTTGAACCGCGATTACATCTGTTTGTTCAACCGGGATATCCAAATGGATTGGGAAGGTAACCCCCTTGGCTTGCAATTCTTCTTTGGCTTTAGCAAAGGCTGCCTTAGCTTTTTCAGGACTGTAAATCGTATCCTTGCCATCTGTAAGGGTTACATCTTTCCACTGGTCTCCATATGAAACGAGCTCTGCCTGTGCCAACTCTCCAAAGGTCTTTTCACCAACTTGAACATAGTCATGAGGCACTAGGCTGTTACGGATAATCTTGTTCGCACCTTCTTCACCATTCAACTGAGCAGTATAAGAATGACGGTCAAGGGCAAAGTTCAGCGCCTGACGGAAGTTCTTGTTGAGAAGAGCTTCTTTCGTTGATGTTTTTTGAGCTTCGTCTGTTTTGGCTGTTTTATTATAAGACTGGCGGTTTACGTTAACAGTGAGGTAGTAGCTTGTCGCTTCTTGTGGACTGTAGACAATCTTATCGCCGTACTCTTGTTTAGTTGACTCAAAGTTTGAGCTTGTTGGGAAGAGACGGGCTGTTGTATAAGCTCCTTGTGTAAAGCTACGAATCAAAGATTCTTGGTCTGATCCATCGTAGAAAGTTAGTTTAATATTGTCAATCTTGACATTGTCCTTATCCCAGTAGTTTGGATTCTTTTCATATTCAATGACTGATTTTGAAGTCAATGATTTCAAGAAATAAGGACCATTATATAGGATACCTGATGGGGTTGGTGCACCGTAGTCGCTCCCTTTAGAATTCAAGAATTCTTCGTTAACCGGAAGCATGGTTGCAGTTGTGACCTTAGAGTTCCAGAAACTCTCTGGTTTGTTGAGCGTGTACTCTACCGTGTAATCATCAACAGCCTTAACTCCTACGATAGAGAAATCATTGCTCTCACCACTAACATACTCTGCCAAACCTTTGATAGAATCTTGAATCAAAGAAAGACCATCTGATTTTCCGTCAGCAGCATGTTTAAGCCCAGTAACAAAGTCTTTAGCTTTAACTTCAGCGTATTCTTCTCCATCAGAAGTATACCATTTTACACCCTTACGAAGTTTGTAGGTGTAAGTCAAACCATCCTTTGAAACAGACCAGTCTTCTGCAAGTGATGGAATTAAGTTCCCATACTTATCATTTTCCAAAAGACCATCAACAACGTTTGCTATAACGTCAGAGGTTGAGCTCTTGCTCGTCACACTATAGTCCAAAGAAGATGGATCCATAGCGTAGACATAAGAGAATGTCTTGGGAGCATCCGCCTTCTTTTCACTTTGCCCACAAGCAGTTAACAGTAGGGCTGCGCTCAAAACAGCACCTGCTCCTAAGAGCCACTTTTTCGATTTCATAAGTAATCTCCTTAAAGATAGTGTTTTCACCATTATACCCTATTTTTTCATAAAAGCAAGGGCTTTCGCCAGATTTTTTAGAAAATTCTAACAAATATTTTTTAAAGGCTTTTCTATATAATTTTTACCAAAAAGCAAAAAAAGTGAACAATTGTTCACTGGGAAAAACAAATTTCAACAGACATACCCGGAGATTCTAAACAAAAAACATCCAAGAAAACATTCTTGAATGTCCGTAAAGATTGATGACTCCATTAACCTTGTCAGTAGACTGAAAATAATGATATTATGGCCTCCTTATCTCAAATACTGCTGTATGAACCCACTCATTATGAAGGTATAAGTCATTTTCTATCATCCTACTAAAGGTGAAGCCATTTTTTATAAGCACCCTCTGAGAGGCCAGATTATCCCTTGCCGTTCCTGCAATGATTCTATTGAGACCATAAGTCGTGAAGGCCTTGTCTAAAACGAGTTTAACCACTTCGCTAGCATAACCTAAGTTAGTAACATTTTCCCCAATCCTATACCCAAGCTCTGCTGTTTTTCGATCATTCTCTAAAACACTTAAATTGACTCTTCCGACCATAACACCTTGCGAATCTCTGATAAGATGCATGTAGACAGCCCGATTCGTTTGTTCCGCTAACAATTCCCTCGTGATTTCTTTAAAACCTTCTAAATCAAAATAGTTAGCTGGTCTAGGAGGTAAATTTCGTTCAAAATACTCTCGATTTTCTTTTTCAAAAGAATAAACGTCTAGACTATTTTCTTCGGACAACAGCTCTAAACTAATCATTACAAAACATCCCTTCTCTTCTTAGTTAAAATATTGCTAGATAGAGTTTGACTACCTTTGATTAGGATCCCCTTTTTCCTTATTACGATAGTATGTAATAAACTCTTCCTGACTGTTGACAATATGCTCCTGCCCATCTACTGAGTTTTCCGCAGGATTTTTCACATCGTCAAATAAATTCGTTCCTTCCTTATACAAGAGCTGATAAATTGGCACTCCATAAAATGCCTCATTCACAAAAAACTGGACTAGACCTAGCAACTCCTACTCTAATTTTTGCAACAGTTTTACAACTTGCTGATTATCAATCCTCACATAGTATACACCATTATCACTGACAAGTTTATCCCCTTTATACTTAGCAATTTTGACAGCATAAAGACCGCGTGGTAGTGGTTGGTTGGCAAAAAAATCCTTCATGAGCGCTTCAAGCTCTTTAAGATAGTCATCATACAAGAGATCTCTTTTTTCTTTTGGAACGAAATATTGAAATTCAAATGTTGGTATAAAAATCTCTTTTTGGAAAAGATATTGAACATCCATGGGATACATTCCTTGCAGAGCTTGGCCCTTGCTTTGATTTTCCTTTAATATTTCATTATAAAGATAGATATTATCAGATTGGTTATTAAATTCAAAATCAATACCTTGATACTTCAAATCAGGCAGTTTAGGATCTTTGATTGAACTGTCCAGTGTTTTTAGAAATTCGCTGGTGCCTGCACTAACCTCAATCCCTAAATAGGCTAATTCTGGGAAAACATCATAAATTTTTTTACCATTTTTGTAATCAACCTCTGCATCTGTCTTTCCATATGTTTCATTTTTCGAAAAGCGAGTATAGTATTTAAATCGAGTTTTAACCTGATAGGTTTTTCCAGCTATATTTTCACTATAGGTACCATGGATTATAAATCCTCCCACACTTGTATAGTTTTTCTCGTATTTTTCTAACTCAAACTGTCCTGTAAGACCGTAATTTTGATAAGAACGATGCACAGCTTGCTCAAGCTCAGTTCGACTTGCATGGGCAAACAGCCCCCACATATCCATTAGAGAAAAAATCGGACTGAACACTGTGAAGATTACGATTGGGATCACTATGGATAAGCAACCTATTAATAGCCAATTTCTTTTCTTGGCCTTTCCTTCAGATTTTTTAGCAGTTTTCTGTTTCCTTTTTAAGATTAGAATGAGCAAAACCAAGAGCCCTAATACTAATAAAACCAATCTACAATCTCCTTTTATTTTGGATAGCTGTTAACAGATGTATAGGAGACTGACAGAAATACTCGTCTCACCTGCTAACTTATCCTAAAATCCATAAACTCGTCTGAAACGAGGAGCAACCCTTGTCTCATTATACCACATGGGCAATGCCGTGAGAAGACGAGAAAAGCAAAAAACACCTCATGGTGTGAACCATGAAGTGTTTCGAAACGTTGATATAATCGTATTGATTAACGTTTTGAGAATTGTGATGCTTTACGAGCTTTCTTAAGACCTGGTTTCTTACGCTCAACTTTACGTGAGTCACGTGTAAGAAGTCCTGCGCGTTTCAATGAATCGCGGAAGTCTGGGTCTACTTGAAGAAGGGCACGAGCGATACCGTGACGGATAGCTCCTGCTTGACCAGCGTATCCACCACCTACAACGTTAACGAGAACGTCGTATGAACCTACAGTTGAAGTAACTGCAAATGGTTGGTTGATGACAAGACGAAGGTCAGCGTGTGGGATGTACTCTTCAACATCTTTTTTGTTAACAGTGATTTTACCAGTTCCTGGAACAAGGCGAACGCGTGCAACAGCGTTTTTACGACGTCCAGTACCTGCATATTGTGCTTGTGACATACTTTATTGTTCCTTTCCTTAGATAAGTCCTGAAATATCAAGAACTTCTGGTTGTTGTGCAGCGTGAGTGTGCTCAGCTCCAACGAATACTTTCAATTTCATACCTTGAGCGCGGCCAAGAGTATTGTGTGGAAGCATACCTTTAACTGATTTTTCGATCAAACGTACTGCATTTTTAGAACGAAGTTCACCAGCAGAGATTTGTTTCAATCCACCTGGGTGGTTTGAGTGAGTGTAGTAGATCTTATCAGTTGCTTTTTTACCAGTCAATTTAACTTTCTCAGCATTGATAACGATTACGAAGTCACCTGTATCAGTGTGTGGTGTGAATGTTGGTTTGTTTTTTCCGCGAAGTACGCTAGCAACAACTGCTGAAAGGCGTCCAAGAGGTACATCAGTTGCGTCAACAACGTACCATTTGCGTTCTACTTGGCCTGGTTTAGCCATGAATGTAGTTTTGTTCATGATTTCTCCTATATGAATATCGTTTTTGTTTACAGGGCGGATGTTCCGGTCCGCGGGGTATTTGAAAGGTTCCGGGGCCTTACAAATGGGGTAAACAATACCGTCTACTATCATACCAAATTTTACTACTAAAAGTCAATAGATATGAAAAATATTTTTGCCGATTTCAGTGTTTAACATCTAGAAAAACCTCGCTTTTGCGAGGCTCTCCTATTTATAAGCCAAGGCACGTTTAAAGCTTTTCCATAGACCTAAGTCATCTGTCTGAAGGACTAGGCTGGCATACATACGCCCGATAAAGGCTGTTGCAGTGACTGCAAAAACAACTGTTATGGCAAGGGAAATCCAAGCTTCTAAATCACTTGCATAACCATTGATGGCTCTAAATGGCATAAAGAAGGTTGAAATAAAGGGAATATAAGACCCAATTTTCAAAACCAAATTGTCTCCTGCAGCACCTAGAGAGGTCACACCGACAAATCCTGCTATAATCAAGATCATCAATGGCGACAAGGCCTTTCCTGAATCCTCAGGGCGAGAAACCATAGAGCCTAGGAAGGCTGCTAAAACAACGTACATAAAGAGGCTAACCAAGACAAACAATAAGGTATTGAGCGAGAAGGCCTCTCCTAGATGATTTAAAATCCCAGATTGTGCCAAGATAGGGATATCTTTAAAGAGCAGAATAGCAGTCAGCCCACCCACGACGTAAATGCCAATATGAGTCAAAATCACAAGAAGCAGAGCCAGCATGCGAGCGTAGAAATAATGACTTGCTCGGATACTAGAGAAGACCACCTCCATGATTTTGGTTCCTTTCTCGCTAGCCACTTCCTGAGCAGTGACACTAGCATAAGTGATCAAGATCATATAAAGGAAGAAACCAAGCCCCGCAGCCGCAATGGTTTGGACCATCTTTTTATTTTCCTTAGATTCGTCAATCTTCTCAGTAAAGTCAACAGTTTGAGCCAGCCGTTTTTCCTGCTCTTGGGACAAATTAGCTGCTGAGCGATTGAGTTGGTATTGCAGTTCGTTGAGCTTATTGGTTACTGCTAGCTTGATGCCTGTTTCAAGAGAAGTTTCACCATGGTAAACGGCTTTGATGACACTATCCTCTTGATCAATGGTTAGGTAACCCTTGATTTTTTCATCCTTGATAGCAGCTTGGGCACTGGCTTCATCCTTATAATCAAAGTTGATACCATTGGTACCCTTGAGCCCTTCTTCCACAGATGGCACAGTTGTTACTACTGCTATCTTGCTATTCTTGGCCATAGAAGACCCTTGGAGAAAGCCGATTCCTACAGATAAGGCTAAAAAGAGGAACGGCGAAATCACCATAAAGAAGAAACTCCATGATTTAACATGTCGAAGATAGGTTTCCTTCATTACAACCCACATATTTCTCATACTTCCACCCCTGATTCTAGTTTAAAGATTTCATCGATTGTTGGAGCTTGTTGGTCAAAGGTCGCGATGTATTGACCTTGAGTGAGAATTGGGAAGAGTTCCCTTCCAGCGCTCTCATCATCTAGGATCAATTTCCAACTGCCTTGCTTGGTTAAGCTCACCTGTTTGACATGAGGAAGTTTTTCCAGTTCTTCCTTGCTTCGTTCACTTGAAACAAAAAGACGTGTTTTCCCGTATTGATTGCGAACATCCTGAACTGGTCCATGCAAGACTACACGCCCATCTCGAATCATGAGAATATCATCGCAAAGCTCCTCGACATTGGTCATGACATGGTCTGAAAAGATAATGGTCGCACCACGCTCTTTTTCTTTTAAGATGACCTGCTTGAGCAGTTCAGTATTGACTGGATCCAGTCCACTAAAAGGCTCATCCAGGATAATCAAGTCTGGCTCATGGATTAGGGTGATAATCAGCTGAATTTTCTGTTGATTCCCTTTGGAGAGACTCTTGATTTTGTCGGTCAATTTGCCCTTCACTTCGAGTTTTTCCATCCATTGAGGGAGTTTCTCCTTGACCTCCTTGGCATCCATGCCCTTTAGAGTCGCCAAGTAGCGAACTTGCTCAAGGACTGTCAGCTTGGGCATAAGACTGCGTTCCTCAGGCAGATAGCCAATCCGAGCGTAGGTTTCCTGACGAATCTCCTGTCCATCCAGACTGATTTCTCCTTGGTACTCCAAAAATTTCAACATACTGTGGAAAATCGTTGTTTTCCCAGCACCATTTTTTCCGACCAGCCCTAGAATCCTTCCTGGACTTGCCTGAAAATCGACACCAAACAAGACTTGCTTGGAACCGAAACTTTTCTCTAGATTTCTTACTTCTAGCATCTTCCACCTCCGAAATATGTTGCACTTATTATACTCCTTTTTGACAGCCTTTACAACGATTTATGTCCATTTCTAACATGATAATTTATAGTAAATAATTTCGTCTCTAAGGATTTTAAGTGCTTCAGTGATAGTTTTAGTATAACCCATTAAAGACTATCCGGGAGAATTTTTCCTCAACTGTCGCTTTTTATTCCTGAACGAGCATTTTAAGAAGAAAAAATCCACCCCGAAGGATGGATTGATGAGTTAACGTACTTCCGCATTCACTTTTTCTTCGAGTGATGCTTGGATTTTTTCCATGTAACGTGCTACTTCTTCGTCCGTCAAGCTATCTTCTGGATTTTGGAAGGTTAGGCTATAGGCCATTGACTTCATACCAAGTCCCAGTTTTTCACCTGAGAAGACGTCGAAGAGTTTGATATCTGTCAAACGTTTCACACCTGCAGCTTGAATTGCGTCTACAACTTCTTGATGGCTAATTTCTGCCTTGAGAAGAAGGGCAATATCACGGCTAACTGCTGGGAATTTGGTGATTTCCACAAATGGAGTAGCCGGTTGGAGGGCAGCTTCGATGGCTGAAAGGTTGAGTTCCGCTACATACGTTTCTGGAATATCATAAGCCTTGGCAGTGACTGGATGTACTTGCCCAAGGAAACCAAGAACTTGGTCACCGAGTGATATCACGGCTGTACGTCCTGGATGAAGGCTAGCGATTTCAGATGTTGCTGTATAAGTTACTTGGAGTCCCAAACGAGCAAAGAGGGCTTCAAGGATTCCCTTAGCATAGAAGAAATCAACTGGAACTGCCGCAGTTTGGAAGTCTTTTTCTGCAACTAAGCCTGTCAAAGCAAGGGCAAAGCTGTTGATCTCGTTTGGTAGGTCTTCTTTGGGATTGCCTGTTTGTTCAAAAACTTTTCCAATCTCATAAAGAGCCAAGTTTTTGTTCTTACGAGCCACGTTGTAGGCTACCGTATCCAAAATACCTGAGATCATATTTTGACGGAGAACGGAGCGATCCACAGTCATTGGCCACATGAGTTCTGTAAGGTTACTTGGTTGAGCTGTAAACTCAACTGCTTTCTCAGGAGTAGTCAGAGCGTAGGTGATGATTTCTGTCAATCCAGCACCTTCAGCGATAGTACGAACTTGACGGCGCAATTTTTGTGTCGCAGTCAATTCACCAGCTGTACCGTCATCTTTTGGAAGACTGGTTGGCAAACGGTCATATCCATAAATACGAGCTATTTCTTCAAAGAGGTCTGCTTCGATAGTGATATCCCAACGACGACGTGGGACGCTGACAGTGAAGGCTTCCGCATTTCCAGAAAGCCCAAAGCCAAGACGACGGAAAACGTCTTCTACATCTGCGTATGAAAGCTCTGTACCAAGGACACGGTTAACGTCTGCAAGGGTTGAAGAAACTTCTACATCAGAGGTATCAAGTTCACCAGCCGATACGATGCCCTTACGCACTGTCGCACCAGCTAATTCAGAAATCATACTAGCTGCCGCATCAAGGGCTTCATTGACTGTTGCCACGTTGATTCCCTTTTCAAAGCGCGAAGATGATTCAGAGCGTAGGTTGAGGCGACCACTGGTCTTACGGATAGATTTGCCATTGAAAACAGCAGCTTCAAGGACAACGCGACTAGAATTTTCAGAGATTTCTGTTGCTTGACCGCCCATAACACCTGCAAGGGCTACTGGTTTGTCTGCGACAGTGATGACTAAGTCATTTGTTTCCAAGTCACGTTCTTCACCGTCCAAGGTAACCAATTTTTCACCAGCACGCGCTTCACGCACACGGATGTCAGTCCCTTCAAAGGTATTCAAGTCAAAGGCATGCATAGGTTGACCAAAGTAAAGCAAGATATAGTTGGTCACGTCGACTACGTTATTGATAGGACGAATCCCTTCGTTCATAAGGAGGTTTTGCAACCATTGTGGACTTGGTGCGATGGTCACATTGTCCAAGATACGGGCAGCATAGTAAGGCGCCTTGTCTGTCTCAATGCCTACAGAAAGAGCATCTGCTGCAGCTTGGTCTGTTTCTGTTAAACTGAATTTTTTAAAGTTGACTGCCTTGTCATAGATAGCTGCTACTTCGTGCGCTACTCCACGCATAGAAAGAGCGTCTGCACGGTTTGGCGTGATAGAAAGTTCGATGATTTCGTCATCCAAGTCTAGATATGAGAAGACTTCCTCACCTGGTACTGCATCTTCTGGCAAGATTTGAATACCATCTGCAAATTCCTTTGGTACAACTGAGTCAGAAATTCCCAATTCACCAAGGGAACAGATCATTCCAAGTGATTCTAAACCACGGATTTTCCCTTTTTTGATTTTGTAGTTGTCAGCGATACGAGCTCCTGGAAGTGCCACCATAACCTTGATACCAGCACGCACATTCGGGGCACCACAAACGATCTGACGCGCTTCTTCTTCGCCAACGTTAACCTGACAAACATGAAGGTGAGTTTCTGGCACATCTTCGCAGGACAAGACCTCACCGACGACAATTTTTGAGAGACCAGCAGCAGGTGATTCGACACCTTCGACCTCGATCCCTGTAGTTGACATTTTTTCAGCCAACTCTTGTGATGGCACATCAATGTCCACCAATTCTTTTAACCATTTATAACTAACTAACATATGTAAGATACCAAGGGCTAAGCAGAAATCTAGATATCTTTCCTAGATTTCCATCCACCCTCGTTTTGATCCTTTCATTTTGTGTTTTCCAGCTCGAGGCTGGCTAAGGTAGAGCTTTTATCTCTTACCATCTCTATAGAATAGAAGTTTTTAGCCATAACTCTATGAACATACCTTTTCTATGAAGTTACATTTTATAAATAAAATGTAACTTCTATACTAAAAAATATTTCATTTAATGCTCATAAGATTGATATTTATTTTTTCACAACCACCTTGAATTAATTTTTTTAAATTTTGATAACCAGGATGATAAACAGCATAAAAACTAAGTTCAATATTTAAATCTGAGTTTTCTGAAACTTCTTCAATTAATTCTTCTATAAAAAAAATAAAATCTTTACGCTTACTCTTCGACAAAGCACCACAAACAAATATATTTAACTTATCTTCTTCTGAATCCTTAGACAGTATTTCTAATTGTTCAATCAATTTTTTATATGATTGTTTTCGATAGTCCTTATTATTATCATCTTTTATTCCGGAAATCAAATTTTCCATTACAGATTCAACAACATAAGGAAATAAATCAGTTACATATGAACCATACAGATTTCTCCAAAATGTTTCTGATTTCATAGTTAGAAATCTTAAATGACGATCATTTATATTAGAATGATGAAATGAAGAAAAATTACTATCAGGTGAATGTTCTCTTTTAGCTGAGGGATTTACCATAAGAATAATATTTGAAGGATTTATAAAATCCTTTTGATTATTCCTTATAGCTTCCTCAAAGGAAATATCGTCAGAAGTTGCTATATCATCATTTTTAGATTCTTTATAAATAGCGAATGAAGAAATATCACCAAACTCATCTAAAAGTTTTTTATAGTTCTGATCTGAAATCATAATATATCCTCATGTTTGGTTTATTATTTAAACTGTTCTGAGAAACGGACATCTCCTTGGTAGAATCCACGGATATCGTTGATTCCGTAACGG
The DNA here is from genome assembly GCF_001579525.1 of Streptococcus oralis. Classification (GTDB taxonomy): domain Bacteria; phylum Bacillota; class Bacilli; order Lactobacillales; family Streptococcaceae; genus Streptococcus; species Streptococcus oralis_M. The sequence continues at coordinate 411,202 of NZ_KQ970789.1, forward strand.
AGCATAGCTACACGTTCTTGTCCAAGACCAAAGGCAAAACCAGAGTAAACTGTCGCATCGATACCACTCATTTCAAGGACACGTGGATGAACCATACCGGCACCCATAATCTCGATCCAACCTGTTTTCTTACATACGTTACAGCCTTCTCCACCACACTTGAAGCAGGAAACATCCACTTCAACAGATGGCTCTGTGAATGGGAAGTAAGATGGACGCAGACGGATCTGACGCTCTTCACCAAACATTTTTTGCACAATCAACTGAAGCGTTCCTTGAAGGTCAGCCATAGAGATATTTTTCCCAACAACCAAGCCTTCGATTTGGTGGAATTGATGACTGTGGGTCGCATCGTCCGTGTCACGACGGAAAACGCGTCCTGGTGAGATCATCTTCAAAGGACCTTTTGAAAAATCATGGGCATCCATGGCACGCGCCTGAACTGGAGACGTATGAGTACGGAGCAAGATTTCTTCAGTGATATAGAAAGTGTCCTGCATATCGCGAGCTGGATGGTCTTTTGGAAGATTCATCCGCTCAAAGTTGTAGTAGTCTTTTTCAACTTCAAAGCCATCCACGACTTGGTAACCCATCCCGATGAAAATATCTTCGATTTCTTCACTGGTTTGTGTGAGAACGTGACGGTGACCAGTCGCAACTGGACGACCTGGAAGAGTCACATCGATGCTCTCACTTGCTAGTTGAGCTGCGACTTTCTTTTCTTCCAAGAGCTTAGCTGTTTCTTCAAAGGCTGCTGTCAAGACATCACGAGCTTCATTGACGTGTTTCCCGATAACAGGACGCATTTCTGCAGAAACGTCTTTCATCCCTTTCAGGATTTCAGTAAGGGAACCTTTTTTCCCAAGGACAGAGACACGCAAGTCTTGCATCTCTTTTTCATTTTCAGCAGTAATCTGCTTCAAGCTAGCCAGCGTTTCTTCGCGAAGCGCTTTTAATTGTTCTTCAATAGTTGACATAATTCCTCCATCAGTCTCTCGTAGATAAAAAGAAAACCACATGCCAAAAACTCCACTCGGAGCGTTGACACGCGGTACCATCCGTTTTCATCTGACAAGTCAGACCTTCATTTCTAAATCCATGCGCAAGTGAATTCACCCAGCTTTCATATAGAGAGCTTGCAGTCACGGCTCTCCTCCCTGATATACTTCCCTTGAGTTACTAGTCTTGCGGATTCCTATTCAATTACTACTTAGTTTATCAGATTTTTAGTTAAAAAACAAGTTAGATTAGACTAATTTCAGTATAAAAAGGAACAAAACACAATGCATTACCTATTTGTAGGATCTGTTTCATCTGCTTTTCTTTTCAATAAAAGAGTTGCTGCTTTATTAAAACCATCACACCAGTTATACCATTTTGCTTCATACTCATCTTGAGATACGATATGATTTTTTAAATCCAGAACAGAGTAAATCTTTCTTTCCTCACAAGCTTGCGCATAGAGATGATATAGTTCATCGCCACCATCTCTATCCCACTCAGCAGAAATCGTATCCCTACCTGCCAATAAAGCCTGATAAGCCCTGTGATGCCCGTCTGTAATCAACAAGCAGTCTCCGAACGCAAGAATTCTGATTGGAGCAACATTGCTCATTTCTTCCGGCTGATAAAGTATCTGGATGCCTGCTAGTTTCTTTTCTGATAAGTATAGTTGAGTCGGATGGAGATCTTTTATATTGACTTTCATTTCTTTCTCCTCAAGGAAATTTGATACTTACTTCTGTATTCCTTTAAATCGCCATTGGAAGCGAAGCTTGTCATAGAAGGGAAACTCGATAAACAGGACTCCCAAACCCACACAGAAACTAGCAAGAACATCAGATGGATAGTGAACCCCCAGATAGACTCTTGATACCAGCACACTGACTAGGTAGAGACCTAGCACGATTTGTACGATTTTTCTCCAGACTGGATCTTTAATTCGTTGACTGAGGATGACAATCAGAGTGCCTACCATCAGCGTCACTGCCAGAGAATGGCCGCTTGGGAAGGAAAATCCTTTCTCCTCTACCAGATGTAAGATAGCTGGTCGTGGACGCTGGTAGATGTTTTTAAAGGTCACGATCAAAAGACCGGCTAAGGCTAGATTGCCCGCCATGAAGTAGCTTTCTATCTTCCACTGCTTACGATAAAAGATAAAGGCTGCGATGGCAACCCAGGTGATGATTACTGGGATATCAATCAAATGCGTAAGCGCACGGAACAGAACTGTCAAATAATCTGGCAAGTCCCCACGAAGAGCAGTCTGAATAGGTTGATCAAAACCGACCAGCGTTTCAGGATAGAACTTAACCATATAGCCAAGAAGGACGAAAAGTAAAAGGGCAAAACTGCCCTTCATTAAAAATGTTTGTTTATCTCTCATAATGTTTTAAGGTTGGTTTCAAGAGGACGTATAACAACCAGAATGAAATGGCAAAGATTACACCCTCAATCAAGTTAAAAGGTAAGACCATGGTCATGAGGTAGTTGGAAAGTCCCATAATTTTTCCAATGTCAAAGTTGGCAAACTGCGCGTACAAAGGAACAGCATAGATATAGTTGAGAACCAACATAGCCGCAGTCAAGCCGACAGTTCCCGCTAGAGATGCTAGTAGAAAACGAAGGGTGCTGCGTTCCTTTTTCCAAATCAAACCAAAAGCGATAACAAAAACTCCCAAGGCTACGATATTCATTGGCAAGCCAATGTAAGTATTCACTCCCTGGCTATTCAGAAGCAACTTCAAGAGTGAGCGCATCAAGAGAATTCCTAGAGCAGCTGGCAAATCCATCACCACCAAGCCTACAAGGACTGGCAAGATACTAAACTCGATCTTGAGGAAGGTTGCCGCTGGCAAGAGCGGAAAGTCAAAGTACATCAGCACAAATGAAATGGCTGATAAAATCGCAATGGTCGAAATTCGACGTGTGTTTGTCATAACAGGTTCCTCCAATTTTCTATAAAATCAGAAGAAGTTGGAAAGGATCCCTTTATCTATTCTCACTTTTATATCCCAAAAGTTCCCTCTCACTCTTTTGAGCAAGCGGTTGCAATTCATCTATAAACTCATCAGAACAGACAAAGCTATTCTTTCGTCTTCTCCCATCCAGACTATACTGTCGGTTGTGGAATCGCACCACATCAGCTTGCGCTCGCGGACTTCTTTAACTAAGATATTTTGGATTAATCTAGGCGTCGCAGTCGAAGATAATACTTGAGTATATCGAGACAAGACAACGAAGAGTAAGCCAGAATAGCTAGTTAAAGTCACCGCCGGTCGGGAATCTCACCCCGCCCTGAAGACCCCTTTATCATAACAAAAAACGCTTGCAAGTGCAAGCATTTTGATTATTTCAATTTATCTGCTTCATAGGTGTGAACAAGCTCAAGATCTGCAAAATTCTGCTGACGAAGAGCCTCATATACAATCATGCAGACGGTATTCGAAACATTGAGACTGCGGACATGTTCATCGTTCATAGGAATGCGGAGTGCTTTCTCAGGATGTTCTCGCATAAAGTCCTCAGGCAAGCCCTTGTCTTCACGTCCAAAGAGAAAATAATGGTCCTCGTCCGTCGATAAATCTGCTTCAGAATAGACCTTTTCCGCAAATTTTGAAATCAGATAGAATTTGCCCTTCATTCGAGACATGAAATCTTCCAAACTGTCATAAAAATAAATCTCTAACTTATCCCAGTAGTCCAAACCAGCCCGCTTCATCTTGCGATCATCAATAGGAAATCCCATCGGTTTGATGATGTGAAGGGGAGAATTGGTCGCAGCGCAAGTACGCGCAATGTTACCTGTGTTTTGTGGAATCTGAGGTTCAAATAATACAATGTGATTTGTCATGACTGGCTTCCTTTTATCATTGCAAAAAAATAGCCACACTGCCCGGAGTCAAGCTCAGCAAACAGCGTGGTTAAGGCATCGTTAACTTACCTCACAACAGGTTTGAAGTAAATCAGCGAAACTACTTTTTTAGTATAACACTTTCAGAATCATTGTCAATAGAAATGACTTGATTTTTTTACTTTTTTTGATGATATTTTCATGTTTGCTCATTCCCTTTCTGAAAAGGGATAGTAAGAGAGTAATATCACTCCAAATCGGAGACATCGTTATAGAAATTAAGCAAATGTATCTTCAAAACGTGAAAAAGGCCTTTCTTCCCTTAAAAATCGCCTTAGCAAGTGCATTTTTTGCTAAAAAAGGGTATGATAGTTACATCATGAAAAAGTAGGTTTTTTATATGAAAATTGTCCTTGTTGGTGGAGGGAAAGTTGGTTTCGCCCTCTGTCGTTCACTGGTTGCAGAAAACCATGACGTTGTCCTCATCGAACAAGATGAGGCTGTCCTCAATCACATTGTCAGTCGCTATGATATCATAGGTCTCCTTGGAAATGGTGCTGACTTTGCCATCTTGGAGCAAGCCAGTGTTCAAGAGTGCGATATCTTTATTGCTCTAACCGAACACGATGAAGTGAATATGATTTCAGCGGTACTTGCTAAAAAAATGGGGGCTAAAGAAACCATCGTTCGGGTGCGAAATCCTGAATACTCCAATGCCTATTTTAAAGAGAAAAACATTCTTGGATTTTCACTTATTGTTAATCCAGAGCTCCTAGCAGCGCGTGCGATCTCAAATATCATTGATTTCCCTAATGCCCTCTCTGTCGAACGATTTGCTGGAGGCCGGGTCAGTCTCATGGAGTTTGTTGTCAAGGATTCTAGTGGTCTTTGTCAAATGCCAATCTCAGACTTCCGTAAAAAATTTGGTAATGTTATCGTCTGTGCTATGGAGAGAGATCATCAACTGATGATTCCAAGCGGTGATGTTATTATCCAAGACAAGGATAGGATTTTTGTTACGGGAAATCGTGTAGATATGATGCTTTTCCATAACTATTTTAAATCTCGTGCAGTGAAAAGCTTACTTATCGTTGGAGCTGGAAAGATCGCTTATTATCTGCTTGGCATTTTAAAAGACAGTCGCATTGATACCAAGGTCATCGAGATCAATCCTGAAAGAGCTCGTTTCTTCAGCGAAAAGTTCCCCAATCTCTATATTGTCCAAGGAGATGGAACTGCAAAAGACATTTTACTGGAAGAAAGTGCTCCCCACTATGATGCAGTCGCAACCTTGACTGGGGTTGATGAGGAAAATATCATCACCTCTATGTTTCTTGACCGTGTTGGCGTCCATAAGAATATCACCAAGGTCAACCGAACAAGCCTTCTAGAGATTATCCACGCGCCTGATTTTTCGAGTATCATCACACCAAAAAGCATCGCAGTGGATACCATTATGCACTTTATCCGTGGTCGAGTAAACGCTCAGTATTCAGACCTTCAAGCCATGCACCATCTTGCAAACGGCCAGATTGAAACCCTACAATTCCATATCAAGGAAGCTAATAAAATGACTGCCAAGCCTCTTTCTCATCTGAAATTGAAGAAGGGTATTCTCATCGCAGCCATTATTCGAAAAGGAAAAACAATCTTCCCGACCGGAGAGGATACGCTGGAGGTCGGAGACCAATTACTGGTAACCACCCTGCTACCAAACATCACCAAGATTTATGATTTGATTGAGAGGTAAAAAATGAATAAAAGTATGATTCGTTACCTCCTCTCCAAACTTCTCTTAATCGAGGCTGTTCTCCTACTAGTTCCTGTCAGCGTAGCGACCTATTACCGAGAGTCCAGCCAAGTATTTACAGCTCTTTTTACTACGATTGGAATTTTAGTTCTTCTCGGTGGGGTGGGAATCCTACGAAAACCAAAAAATCAACGGATTTATGCCAAGGAGGGTGTCTTAATCGTTGCCCTCTGTTGGATACTCTGGTCTTTCTTTGGTGGCTTACCCTTTGTCTTTTCAGGACAAATTCCCAGCATCATCGATGCATTTTTCGAGATCAGCTCTGGTTTTACAACGACTGGTGCTACTATCCTAACAGATGTTTCCGTTCTCAGTCGTTCCCTCCTCTTCTGGCGAAGTTTCACCCACTTGATCGGAGGGATGGGGGTGCTTGTTTTCGCACTTGCTATTATGGACAATGCTAAGAATAGTCACTTAGAGGTGATGAAAGCAGAGGTCCCTGGTCCTGTCTTTGGTAAGGTTGTATCCAAACTGAAAAATACTGCCCAGATCCTCTATCTCCTTTACCTCGGGCTCTTCTCCCTCTTTGTTGTCATCTACTATCTAGCAGGTATGCCCTTGTTTGATAGCTTTGTTATCGCTATGGGGACAGCAGGAACGGGGGGATTCACCGTCTACAATGATGGAATCGCCCACTACGGCAGTTCCCTGATTACCTATCTTGTCAGTTTTGGCGTTCTGGTTTTCGGTGTCAATTTTAACCTCTATTACTTTCTCATGCTCCGTCGGGTCAAGGCCTTCTTTGGAGATGAGGAACTGCGGGCTTATGTCATTATTGTTCTGGTGTCTACCGGTTTGATCACCCTCAACACCCTCCACCTTTACCAAGGTGTCTCTAAGAGTTTTGAGATGGCTCTCTTCCAAGTATCCAATATCATTACGACAACGGGATTTGGTTACGGAGATATTACCAACTGGCCCCTTTTCTCCCAGTTTATCCTCCTCTTCCTCATGGCAATCGGTGGCTCAGCTGGGTCAACAGCAGGTGGTCTCAAAATTATCCGTGGACTGATCCTCACAAAAATTGCTAAAAATCAAATTTTGTCCATCTTATCTCCTCACCGTGTCTTGACTCTCCATGTCAATAGAACGGTGATTGATAAGGATACCCAACACAAGATTCTCAAGTATTTTGTGATTTATGCTATGATTTTATTGTCACTCATCTTTATCATCAGCCTAGACAGCAATGATTTTCTAGTCGTGACCAGTGCGGTCTTGAGCTGTTTTAACAATATCGGACCAATTCTAGGTACAACATCGAGCTTTGCCATCTTCAGCCCCATCTCTAAAATCCTGCTCTCTTTTGCAATGATAGCGGGTCGCTTAGAGATCTACCCAATTTTGCTACTCTTTATGAAACGTACCTGGTCTAAACGTTAATTACAATACAATCCCCCTTTTACAAGCAAGTAAAAGGGGATTTTTTCTATTAAAAATGAGAAGACCTTTTGGTCCTCTCCGAATCTAATTATTTTTTAAGAGCTTCTTTGTAACGAGCAAGTTCTGCTTGATTTGCCCAAACATAGTGACCTGGACGAATTTCTACCATAGATGGCTTGTCTGTCTCATAGTCATGTTGATCAGGATCGTAAACTTTCAAGACCTTCTTGCGTTCCAAGATTGGATCTGGAATCGGTACCGCAGATAGAAGCGCCTGAGTATATGGGTGGACAGGATTGTTAAACAACTCCTCTGTCTCCGCCACTTCGACGATAACTCCCTTATAGATAACCGCGATACGATCTGAGATAAAGCGAACAACTGACAAGTCATGCGCGATAAAGAGATAGGTCAAGCCCAACTCTTTTTGGAACTTCTTGAGCAAGTTCAAGACTTGCGCACGCACTGATACGTCCAAGGCTGAAATTGGCTCATCCGCAATAACGAAATCAGGTTCCATCACAAGAGCACGGGCAATCCCGATACGCTGACGTTGACCACCAGAAAACTCGTGTGGATAACGGGTCAAGTGTTCTTTCAAAAGTCCTACTTCATGAATCATCTTTTGAACTTTTTCTTTTCGATCTTCTTCATCTTTGAACAGATGGTAGTTGTAAAGACCTTCAGAGATGATATAGTCAACTGTCGCACGCTCATTCAAGCTCGCTGCAGGGTCCTGGAAAATCATCTGGATGCGACGAATCAAGTCTGATGATTCCTTATGAGATTTTTTCCCATTAATCTTATGACCATCAAAGATGATCTCACCTTTACTGGTATTATTTAGACCAATAATGGCACGACCAATGGTTGTTTTCCCACTACCAGACTCACCTACAAGAGAGAAGGTTTCTCCCTTATTGATAAAGAAGTTGGCGTTTTTAACCGCGACAAACTTCTTACTTCCTTCACCGAAGGAAATTTCTAAATCTTTAATTTCTACTAATTTTTCAGACATTTCCTTCCTCCTAGTCTTCTAGATGAGCAAAGCCCATTTTATCACGAATCTTGTCATGCAAGTCTGCAATGACTCCAGGTTTTTCAACTTTAGGAGCATTCTCATGAAGCAACCAAGTCTTAGCCCAGTGGGTATCAGTGACTGAAAACTTAGGTGCCTTCTCTTCAAAATCAATTTGCATCGCATAATCTGAACGAAGGGCAAAGGCATCACCTTTCAACTCAGTATAAAGAGACGGTGGTGTTCCTGGGATAGAGTACAATTCCCCTTTATCATCAGCAAGCTGTGGCAAGCTAGACAAGAGACTCCAAGTATATGGATGACGTGGATCATAGAAGACTTCCTCAACAGTACCGTATTCTACAATTTCACCAGCATACATAACCGCTACCTTATCGGCAATACTTGCTACCACACCAAGGTCATGGGTGATAAAGATAATAGTAAAGTGGTACTCATTTTGCAAGGTTTTAAGCAAATCAATGATTTGCGCTTGAATGGTTACGTCAAGGGCCGTTGTTGGCTCGTCACAGATCAAGATATCTGGACGACAGGCAAGGGCAATCGCAATAACGATACGTTGGCGCATCCCTCCAGAATATTGGAAAGGATACTCTTCAAAACGTTTTTCAGCATCTGGGATTCCGACCTTGTTCATATAGTCGATTGCCATCTCTTTGGCTTCCTTAGCTGTTTTCCCTTGGTGTTTAACGATAACTTCAGTGATTTGGCTACCGATTGTATTGATTGGGTCCAAACTTGTCATGGGGTCTTGGAAGATGGTCGCAATTTTAGCACCACGAATCTTCTCCCATTCCTTGTTAGAAGTAAGGGCGGTCAAGTCTTGTCCACGATAGTCGATGCTTCCTTGGGCAATACGTCCATTGTCTTCTAACATTCCTGTAAAGGTTTTTGTCAAAACAGATTTACCAGAACCAGACTCACCTACCAAGGCAAGAACTTCTCCTTCAATCAGGTCCAGAGAAACTCCTCGGATAGCCGTCAGAACTTTGTCACGAACGTCAAATTCCACGACAATATCACGAGCAGTCAAAATTACATTACTTTCTTTTGTCATGTCTACTCCTATCTATGTGTACGTGGATCACTAGCATCCGCTAGGTTTTGACCAACAACGAAAAGAGATAGGGATACCAAGATCAAGGTTGTCAATGGAATCCAGAACAAGTAAGCGTTGGTCGTAACGTTTTGTGAGTAATCTGAGATCAAACGTCCCAAACTTGGCACTGTTACAGGCAATCCCAATCCAAAGAAGGAAAGGAAGGCTTCATAAGAGATGAAGCTTGGCAACATCAAGGTCATTGTAGAAACAATAACAGATACCAATTGCGGCATGATGTTTTTAACAATGATTTTAAAGGTTGGTGTTCCAAGTGTTTGAGAAGCAAGGTTGTATTCCAAGTCACGGTAACGCATGATTTGGATACGAATCATATAAGCAATCCCAATCCAAGTTGTCACACTCATGGCAAAAATCAGATTCCAGAAACCAGCACCGATTGAGTAAGTCAAGACAATGACAATCAAGAGAGATGGAATGTTTGAAATAATGTTATAAACTTCCATCATGACGCGGTCAACGGATTTTGAAATCCCCCAAATTCCACCAACAATAACCCCGATCACAAGGTTGATAAAAGTGGCAATTACAGAGATAAGAATTGAATTACGCGCACCAAACCAAACCCCATCAAACAAGGATTTACCATTGCTATCTGTACCAAACCAATGTTCAGCATTGGGTTTGATAAAACGAGCAGAGAAGTCATTAACCTTACTTACATCGTTGAAGTCAAAATCTGAGAACATTGGGTAAATAAAGCTCATCAAGATAATGGCAACCAAAATTCCTAACATAAAGACGGTTGATTTTTTCTTTAGAAATTGTCTAAATACAGAACCCCAGTATGAATAGGCAGGAGCATCAATTGTTTCAGAGGCAAAATCGTCACGTTTTACGAACTGAAATTTTTCTTTATCGATTGTTGACATTATTTGCCTCCTTTCTCTGTCAATTTAATACGTGGGTCAAGCATGGTCATCCAGATATCTCCTACAAAGAGTGAGAAGATAGAAATACATGTAAAGATAAAGACGAGACCAACTACCATTGAGTTGTTTGATGCCTTAACAGAGTCAATCAACATTTTACCCATACCTGGGAAAGCAAAGACCGTTTCTGTCAATGTTGCACCACCAATAACTCCGATTACGGCACCAGGAATACCTGAAACCAAAGGAACCATGGCATTTTTGAAGATGTGTTTATTTGAAATTTCTTTTTCAGACAAACCTTTGGCACGAGCAAAACGAACAAAGTCCTGGGATTGCAAGTCGATCATGTAACGACGAATCCAGATAGCTGTACTTGGCGCACCCAACAAACCTAGAATAACTGCTGGCAAGACATAAGAACGCCAATCTCCTGCACCCAAGATAGGGAATGAGTCAGGCAGACCAATTGATGAGCCAATCAAACGCACGATGTAAACCAAGGCAATCGTTGGAAGAGCAAGCAAGAAGGTTAGAGCACCTGTCGAGAAGCTATCAATCCAAGTATTCTTGTGGCGAGCCATAGCAGATCCAAGAGGAATAGCAATCGCATACGAAATAATCAAACCAATCAAACCAGCAACCGCTGAGCTTGCAATCATTGATGGATATTGATAATTGCTTTCTGTAGCTGTATATGGATCGTCCTTACCATAGTTGGCTACCTCACGCGCGTCTGCTTGACTTGGAGATTTGTAGGTACGAGAGTAAATATCTACAGATGAAGTCTTTTTACCTGTAGGGAATTGAACTTCTGATGTTTTAGTTTGTCCCTGACCTTGTGTGATAACTTGAAGCACTGGTGTGTTTGCATAAGTTGGGTAAGAATCACCCAAGTTAATGTTCACAAAGTTTTGGTGTACAAATGGGAATTGATTGTTGAAATACAAAAGGTATTTATGTTTTGTACCTGAACCAACCAATGACCAACCGATAGCAGGGTCATTTTCAAAACGAAGATAACGTTGCAAGTTTGGATTTTCAGGGTCTTGAATCTTGTTTGGATGATCAATATCAATCAAGTTCGCATAGAATTTGAAAACACGTTCAAAAATCGGAATTTCACGCGTTGCATAGAATTGACCACTTTCTGAGAACACACCGAGTGTCCAACCATTTCCTAGTTGGTTGATGTATTTTTCGTAGATTGCCTTATTGGTATCATTGGCATCCACTGTTACAGATGAGTCCATTGTGCTCGCTCTTTCTTGCAACTCTTTGGTATCGTAGTACTCGATATAGCCCATCCGTTCATAAACGGTATTTTCATAATTATCCCGCTTGTCCGGTGTCGTTGCAATCTTGTTATAGTTGGTATCCTGCTTGAAAATCAGTTTTCGAGGAACCATCGTATAGATAATTGTGTAGGTCAAAGTCGTCACCAAGAAAATAGACAACAATGAACGCAATACACGCATAAAAATATATTTCTTCATATCGTTTCCTTTTAAAATCCCAAAAGAACCTTCTCCTCATGGAGAGAAAGTTCTCTTGAGAGTTATTTATTTAACGTGGTTAGCCAATTCTTTTTGAACTTTTTCGTTTGATTCTTTCTTCTCTTTCAACCATTTCTCACGAGCTTGATCATACTCTGTCTTAGTAACTACTTTGTCTTGAATTTCAACCGTTTTGAAGTAGACATTACCAGCCTTATTTCCAGACTGAGCATACGGTTCTGAGAAAGGAACAATGCGTGAGATAAATGGAGCTGCACCGTTATTCACCATTATTGGCATAAAGAGAGAACTATCTGTCAACCATGCTTGTGCTGCTGCGTATTTCTCATAACGAGTATTTAAGTCAGTTGTTTCAGCATTTGCCTCATCTACAAGTTTATCATATTCTTTAAGACCAACCTGTGCTGCTGCTGGACTATCTGGATTGTCATATCCCATGTAAGTCTTAGTATGTTCACTATCTGTCGTTTTGAGAATATCTAGGTAAGTAGATGGATCTTCATAGTCAGGTCCCCAAGCAACTGCTGTTGAAAGATCCCAATCCTCTGCTGTTGCACTCGCTGCATAGTATGTGATATTGAGAAGCTCATCGGTAGTCATTTGTTGGATATCAACAACGACATTTTCAGAACCCAGCACTGTCTCAACTGACTGTTTGAGAGATTGTACTCGGGCAACTGATGATTTAGCGGTTTGGTCGACTGGAACGTCCAAATGGATAGGGAATTGTACACCTTGGGCTTGAAGTACTTCTTTAGCTTTAGCAAATTCAGCCTTGGCTTTATCAGCGTTGAAAAGTCCATCCTGACTATCTGCGAAGTTTACATTTTTCCACTCATCGCCATAAGTAGCTATTTTTTCAGTCACTAAGTCGCCAAAGGTCTTTTCTCCCGCCGTAACGAAGTCTGGTTTAACAAAAAGGTTACGAACAGCTAGGGCCGCCCCCTCTTCACCATTTACCTGAGCTGAGAACGCCTTACGGTCTATAGCAAAGTTAATCGCCTGACGGAAATCCTTGTTTAGAAGAGCTTTTTTAGTTGATTCTTTTTGCTCGTCTGTTGTCTTAGACGTATGATTGTAACTCTGACGATCGATATTGACACCAGCTCCAGCAATAGTAGAACCTGGTTGAGTGTAGAAAATGTTGTCTTTATAGCTTTCTTCTACTTTAGAATAGTTGGAACTTGTAGGGTATAAGCGCGCTTGGTTATAAGAACCGTCTGTAAAGTTACGTTCTAGGGACTCTTGATCTGATCCATCAAAGTAAGCCAACTTGATTCCATCAATTTTAACATTCTCTTTATCCCAGTAATTTTCGTTTTTAGCTAGTTCGATAGATGACTTAGCTGTCAATGATTTAAGAACAAATGGACCGTTATAAAGGATTGAAGTTGGATCTGTAGGTTTTGCCCAATCACTTCCCTTAGACTTCATAAACTCCTCATTAACTGGCCACAAAATAGAGTAAACCGTTTTAGAGTTCCAATATGGTTCCGGGCGCGTCAAGGTGTATTCAAGAGTATGGTCATCAACTGCTTTAACCCCAACATTTGAAAAGTCTGTATTTGCTCCTGTAATATAGTCGCTCAACCCTTTGATAGAGTCTTGGATAAGATAAAGCGCCTCTGACTGAGCATCCGCAGCATGCTTAACCCCTGCAACAAAGTCCTTAGCAGTTACCGGTGCATATTCTTCACCATCAGATGTATACCATTTCGCTCCTTCACGGATTTTATAAGTATACGTCAAGCCGTCTTGAGACACAGTCCAGCTTTCTGCCATACCTGGAACAAGGTTGCCGTATTTGTCATTGGTCAGCAAACCATCGACACCATTTGTAGTTGCAACAACTGTACTATTCTTCCCAGATACAATATAATCTAATGTTTCTGGGTCTGCTTGATAGACATAGTTATATGTTTTAGGTGCTGAGTTAGTTGATGAACCACACGCCACTAAAAAACCTGCTGCAAGAAGGCTCACACCTACTGTTAATACTCTGCCTTTTTTCATGTATGTACTCCTATTAAAAATTTTAGATTTACTGTCAATTATAACATATGTTATCTAAAAAGTAAACGAATTTTCAGAATATTTAGGCGCAAGTTCACAAAAAACTTTTATTTGTCGAATTTCCCTATTCTTTGTTTCATTTTATTAAAGTGTAAATAAAATTTATAACTCAAAAAATTTTGATTTGTTTTATAAGACTCCCTCTTTTTCTTTGCTTTTATTCGAACTTACTTTCTTAAATTTCAATTTTCAAAAAAGAAACTGTTGACGTTTGACAATTTTCACGGTATAATAATAAACGTTGTGGCGGTATAGCCAAGTGGTAAGGCACGGCTCTGCAAAAGCTTGATCGTCGGTTCAAATCCGTCTACCGCCTTTCAGTATCTGAATTAACAGGAATTATCCAGATGAAAAGCCCGTAAAATCGGGCTTTTTTATTTTTTCTTCAGATAAATACGAGTAACTTCGAAAAACTTTTGGGGCGAATTTGGGGAAATATAAAGCAGTGACTCAAGTCACTGCTTTATTCTGTTTCTTCTTCAGGTTCTAGTTCTGTGATTTGAACTTTTACCTTGGTAACACGTCCATTTTTCACCTTATCATTGGTCAGGACGATTTGCTTGTTTTGACTGATCAGTTCATAACTGATTTTTTCAGTTGTTGGAATCGTACCAACACCCGTCAAATAGTAACCAGCGATGGTATCCACATCATCGCTTTCTAGTTCGACACCAAAGTAGTCATTGAAGTCGTTAAGATTCATGGTTCCCTGTGCAATATAGGTGTCCTCACCGATTTGATGGACTTCGATTTCTGCCCTATCTGTCTCATCATCGATCTCACCGACAATTTCTTCTAAGAGGTCTTCCAGAGTTACCAAACCAGCCATACCACCGTATTCGTCTAGTAAGATGGCCATTTGATTTTGGGTATTTCGAAGCTCTTTAAGGAGGTCGTCCACAAAGATGGTCTCAGGCACAAATAGTGGTGTTTGGAGGATTCGTTTCCAGACAATATTTTCAAAGCCATCTGCATAGGCGGCGTTTAGCAAACGCTTGGTATGAATCAAACCAATCACATTGTCCTTATCCCCATCGTAAACAGGGATACGTGAGAAATTTTGCTTTAGAATACTTTGGATAATCGTTTGACTGTCATCCTGAATATCTACCATAAAGGCATCTGTACGAGGTACCATTAGCTCACGAGCCATTAGTTCATCTAGAGAAAAGATTCCCTGTAGCATTTCAATCTCATCTGCATCCAGTGTTTCTTCACTATTGGTGAGCATGTACTCTATTTCATCACGTGTCATCTTTTCATCAGCATCATCAAAGGTCATTGGCGTCACACGACTCAACAAATTAGTTGAAGCCGACAGAAGCCAAACAAAGGGGCTGACAATTTTCCCCAAGCCAATAATGACTGGTGCGGTTCGGATGGCCAAGGTATCTTTCAGATTTAGAGCGATTCTCTTGGGATAGAGTTCCCCAAAAACAATAGAAATGTAGGTCAAAAACGCTAAAGATAGAAAACTTGCAATAGCGTAAGCTGTTTCACTATTTCCTATCCAAGATGCAATTTCGCGTCCTAGCGTTTCTGCTAAACTAGCCCCTGACAAGATCGTGATCAAGGTGATACCGACTTGAATCGTTGATAAAAAGTGGTTAGGATTTTCAAGTACCTTTAACAAACGAATGTAACGTTTGTCTCCCTCTTCTGCCTTTTGCTCCACTCGGGAACGGTTTAGTGACACCATCGCCATTTCAGTGGCTGAGAAAAAAGCATTTAACAGGGTCAAGATAAATAACAATACAAATTGTAACAACAAATTCTGACTGCTCGGGTCTTCCATAGTCCTTCTCCTAAAATAGTATCTTGTGTTCCATTATATCATAAAATCCCTCAGGATTCACATTATTTTTCATTTAAAGAACAACTCCCCTGCCTCTAGAAGACAAAGGAGCTGTTTTTATAGTATCTATTGTTTCTAATCCGTCACTGTTACTTGCCCTGTTCGGTAATCAAGCTGGATTCCTTTTTGAACATTGGGGATTAGGACATTGAATTCCAATTCGCCATCTGAAGACTTGGCTTCGATTTGTGAAGCGGATGGAACTAAATCCTCATTTGTCGCATAGTGGAGTGTCACCCGATAACGGACCCTCTTATTTTGGTCCAAGGCTTTTCTGACTAGACTCTCATAGAAGTTCTGACCTGTCGAATCCTCAGCCTGCGCTTGGTTTGCCCAAGCTGTCTGGACTGCAATGTTCTTGGGATTGCTGGTAGAGGCATCAAAACCATCCAAACCACCTATCAAGGCATAGCCCAGCAGGTGTCCTCTATCAACTGCATGTGTGTAGGTTCCCTTTAGATTCTTGACCTGATGCCATCCTGGTGGCGTCCAGGAGGTGGATCCGTTGCCAGTCTCTTCACGATTTTTATACTGACGAGTCGCTTTGGATAAGATGGCATTGGCAACAGTTGGGACTGTTTCTTTTCCCACTGTCTTTGTCTTATTATCCGCATAGGGTTTGCTAGAAACCTTGGCATCTAGATTGGTTTTATTGCCATTGACAATGAAGGCCCCTGCTCCATTCCACTCGAGCCCCCCCTTGATTTGGTTTTTGAGCGACTCGGTTAAGACACTTTCAGCTAGCTCCTGACTGGGAGCTTCTGAAGCTTGTTTTTTCTGACTAACCTTTGTTCTAGGGGAGTTTGGCGCTGTCTGCATCTGCTTGATATAGTAGCTTCCAGCAGCCAAGAGTAAGAATAGAAGTAACCCTATCAGAGCTTGTCTTGTTTTTTTGTCCATTTTTCTCCTTATTTCTTTAGAAAAAGACTGGTCTCCCAGTCTAATTTCCTGTAAATTTACTAATCAATTCTTGCCATTTCGCTGGAGATAAAATCGCCCATGGATCCTGTCCCTTTCCTAGAATCCCGTAGCCAATCATCAAGCCGATTCCTAAAGCAAGGAGTCCCAGCAAGAGTACGATAATAATCAACAGTAAGCGACGGAGTACATAACGTATATTTTTATTCTTCTTCATCATTTGCCTCAATCCGCTGAATCTTCGCTCCTAGCTGAGCTAACTTCTCATGGAAGCGGTAGTAACCTCTGTCAAGGTGGACTAATTTACCAACAACTGTTTCTCCTTGCGCCACCAGACCTGTCAAAATCAAAGCAGCACTAGCGCGAAGGTCCGTTGAAAGAACTTCTGCCCCCTGTAAAGCCTGTCCCCCAACAATACGAGCCGTGTCACGGATAATCTCTGAATGCAAGCCCATACGGCGCATTTCCTCCAAGTGTTGGAAACGATTCTCAAATACCGTTTCTACCATGGTGGATTCCCCTTTTGCAACAGTCATTAAGGCTGTAAATTGAGCCTGCATATCTGTCGGGAATCCTGGATGTGGCAAGGTTTTTACATGAACAGCTTTAAGATTTTCCAGTTGAGAACGGACACGAATGCCTTCCGACTCCTCTGTTACATCTACTCCCATTTCAAGGAGTTTGGCAATCAAGGGACGATTATGCTCCCAGACTGCATCTCGAATGAGGACATCACCGCCAGTCATGGCTGCCGCCACCATAAAGGTTCCAGCTTCGATACGGTCCTGTACCACATTATGAGTTGTTCCATGGAGTTCCTCAACACCAGTCACTGTAATTGTTTCAGTACCAGCTCCCTTGACCTTGGCCCCCATTTCATTAAGAAGGATAGCAAGGTCAACAATTTCCGGCTCACGCGCAGCATTTTCAATAACAGTCACACCATCAGCTAACGTCGCTGCCATCATCAGGTTTTGTGTCGCGCCAACACTAGGGAAGTCCATATAGATATGAGCGCCATGCAAGCGTTCTGCCTTGGCTTCGATGTAACCAGCTGTCTGGCTAATCTTAGCTCCCATAGCTTCCAAGCCCTTGAGGTGGAGATCGATTGGGCGACTCCCAATGGTACAGCCACCTGGCATGGATACCTTGGCATGGCCTACACGAGCAAGGATTGGTCCCAAGACAACGATCGATGCACGCATCTTGCTGACATACTTGTAAGGAGCTTCCTCCGTGATGTCACCAGTCGCATCGACTTCGACAAGATGAGCTTCCTCATCAAAGTCCACCTTGGCATTCAGACCTCGAACCACTTGATTCATGGTAAAAACATCTGACAAGATTGGGACGTTCTGCAAGACTGTCTTACCCTTGCTTGCTAGAATAGTCGCTGCCAACAAGGGCAAGACGGCATTCTTTGCTCCCTCGATGGTCACACTCCCGACCAGACGATTATCCCCGCCTTGAACCACAATTTTTTCCATAGCTGTTTCCTTTACTTTTGATTTTATAATAGTCCTCTAAGCGCTTCTTGCCACAGTTGGTATAAACTGATAAAGAATGAACTCAAGATGTAGCCCATCACAATACTAAAGAAGCCTACCAACAAACGAACCTTTTTTGTGTTAGTAGCGGTCACTTTTAAAACCTTTTCCCATCTCACAAGATCCTTCAAAAGGTAAAAACTCAAATAAATAAAGAGTATATGACTACTTAGAGTGAATAATAATTGAACCATTTGACTATTATACCATCTTATCCGCTTGCGCGCTAGTTTTCAATTTTTCTACGAATTAGGGATTGTTTTTAAGGTAATCAATTGCATCCTGCAAGGTTTTAACGGGAACGATTTTCATCTCTGTTTTGATCGTTTTGGCAGCTTCTAGGGCTGTTTCATAGTTGCTTTTCGCATTGGGATCTGCTTTTTTTGCTTCCTCGGTGACTGGATTGTCAGGAGCAAAAAAGATGTTGGCTCCCTGACGAGAGGCTGCAACCACTTTTTTGTCAATTCCACCGATATCGCCAACATTTCCATCGCGATCAATAGTTCCCGTTCCCGCAACGATGCGGCCATTACGAAGTCCTGGATCTGCTATCTGGGTGTAAATAGCGAGACTAAACATGAGACCGGCACTTGGACCGCCGATACCAGCTGTGGAGAAGCGAATGGGAACATCACTGGTCACTTCCGTACGGTCAATCAAGCCAATCCCAATCCCGTTTTTTCCGTTTTCGAGAGTGATAATTTTACCTTCAGCAGTCTTAACTCTTCCGTCTTCTTCATAGGTCACCTTGACCGTGTCCCCTAATTGTTGAGAATTGACATAGTCGACCAAGTCTTTTGAACTGTCAAAGGTCTTATCATTAACAGCCGTCACTGTATCTGCAATGTTCAGAATGCCCTTAAAAGTCGAATTATCCGTCACAGTTAAGACATAAACTCCCAAGTACTTGAGTTCGATATCCTTACCAGCCGTCTTCAGTCCTTGATACTTAGCCATATTTTGCGATGTCTGCATATAGAACTGATTGATCCGCATAAACTCGGCATCTGTGGATCCACCTGTCGTTTCCTTGGCACTTCGAATATCTGTAAAAGGAGTTAACCAAGCATAGACGAGATGGGACAAGGTTGCGTGTCGAATGCCGACTGTTACAAACTGGTAAGCTCCTGCTTCTGTGTCTTCTGTTTCATTGACTTTCAAAACGCGACGAATATCTTCCGCTCCACCTGGAACTTCTATGTAGTAAGGTAAAGGTACTACAAAGGCTAAAAAAGTCAATACTAGTGCTAGGATGACATATAAGGGCCATCTAGTTTTTTTCTTCATGTTCTAATTCCTCCACAACACTGTTTGGGACATACTCTTGAATCTCCTGACCAAACTTCAGAAGTTCTCTCATGGCTGAAGAGCTAATATAAAGATGCTCTGGGCGACTATATAGGTAAATGGTTTCGATTTCTGGAGCCAGTTGATGATTGTAGTAGTCAAAACTAGACTCGTATTGCAAGTCGGTGGCATTCCGCAAGCCACGGACAAGGGTCTTAGCACTCAGTCTTCTTGCAACATCGACGACTAGTTGGTCATGAGAAGCCAGCACCTCTACATTATCTAAATGCGCCACCGCTTTTTCGACTGCCCGTTTGCGGTTTTCAACGGGGAGAAAACCTTGTTTGTGGGGATTGTAGAACACCCCGACATAGAGCTTATCAAAGAGTTTGCTGGCACGTTCAATGATATCCAGATGTCCATTTGTCATCGGATCAAATGAACCTGTAAATAATCCAATTTTATCTGACATAGACTGTCACCTTACTAATCCCATATATTTTTTCCTTCCAGATGCCTAAGCAGGCGATTTCTTCTGGAAGTTCTACAGATTTATCGGTTTCACAGACAACCATGACCTCTTCGGAGAAAAGGTTTCTTTCTGCCATTTTCTCGATATCTGCAACGATTTGCTCCTTGGCATAGGGAGGGTCTAAAAAGACCAGGTCAAAGGGACCATTCACTTGCTCCAAGGCCCGTTCAGCCTCCATCTTTAAGAGTTGAAATTTGGAAACTTCCTTGGTCATTTGGATATTTTCAACGATGATACCTTGTGCCTTTCGATCCCGCTCCACTAAGACAGCATGGGACATCCCACGCGAGACTGCCTCGATGGATAAACCACCACTGCCAGCATAGAGATCCAAGACACGACCACCCTCAAAATAGGGACCTATCATGTTAAAGATAGCTCCACGCACCTTATCTGATGTCGGCCTCGTCGTCTTGCCTTCTAGCGTCTTGAGGGGACGCCCTCCGTAGATTCCTGATACGATTTTCATACCGTTTATTATACCAAATTATGGGAAAAAAGAGAAAGAAAACCGAACCTTGCGGTTCGATTCTCTACAAAATATTTTCGTACGTATCGCGGACTTCTTGAGGCCAGACACTGGTCTGGACCTCTCCGATGTGTTTCTTACGAAGAAGGAACATGGCCATCCGAGACTGTCCGATACCCCCACCGATTGTCAGTGGGAAAAGGCCGTTAAGCAGGGCTTTATGCCATTCCAATTCTAGACGATCTTCGTCTCCCGTAAGAGCCACTTGGCGACGGAGGGTATCCTCATCTACCCGAATCCCCATTGATGAAAGTTCAAAGGCACAACCAAGAGATTCGTTCCAAACGAGAATATCCCCATTCAACCCCTTGTAGCCATTTTCAGACTCTGTTGTCCAGTCATCGTAGTCAGGTGCACGGCCGTCATGAGGTTTTCCGTCAGGCAACTCGCCACCAATACCAATCAAGAAGACTGCACCAAACTCTTTACAGATCGCATTTTCACGCTCTTTCGGTGTTAGATCTGGATAGCGTTCCACCAACTCTTCTGTATGGATAAAGGTGATTTGTTTTGGCAAGATGGATTCGATATCATAGCGGGCTTCTACGGCTAGCTCTGTCAGACGAATAGCCTTGTAAATCTTCTCAACAGTTTCTTTGAGATAGGCGATATTGCGTTGACCATTTGGGATAACCTTCTCCCAGTCCCACTGGTCGACATAAACTGAGTGGGTCGCATCTAGCGAATCTTCATCTGGGCGCAGAGCCTTCATGTGGACAAACAAGCCTTCCCCATCACCGAAACCAAAACGAGCCAAGGTGTGGCGTTTCCATTTGGCAAGTGAGTGAACGACCTCATAGGTTTCATCTGGAATCTGCAAAACCTTGACGGATACTGGATTTTCGACACCTGACAGGTTGTCCTGCATCCCATCCCCGACCTTACTCAAGATAGGTCCCTGAACTTCAACGACTTCTAGTTTATCTTTCAAATACTGGGTAAAAGTGTTCTTCACAAAGGAAATTTCTTCTTGTTGATGAATAAAACTTTTCTTCATAAACAGCTCCTCAAAAATTAGTTAAAAGCATTATACACCTATTTCCAAGAAAAGAAAAGAGTAAATAAGAAAAAGTCAGTGCTCTTTTGAACACTGACTCTGTCATTCATTAATCGTTTCGACCAAAGATTCGTAGGATGCTAAGGAAGAGGTTGATAAAGTCTAGATAGATGCTGAGCGCCATTGAGATGACCCATCCTGTCGCTACTTGCCCTCGTGACTGCTCATAAACATATCGAATCTTTTGGTTGTCCCA
Source organism: Streptococcus oralis (assembly GCF_001579525.1). GTDB lineage: Bacteria > Bacillota > Bacilli > Lactobacillales > Streptococcaceae > Streptococcus > Streptococcus oralis_M. Next base: position 432,790 of record NZ_KQ970789.1, read on the forward strand.
AGCAATCAAACCTGAGAAAACCAAGACCATGGCAATACTAATCATGTAGTCAAAGAAACTATTGGCTATAAAGAGGTTGACGACCATGGCAATAATTAACCCGACAAGCGCAGCCATCAGAGCTCGACCCATTCCACTCAAATCTTTCTTGGTGAAAATTCCGATTGCCGCCATGACAAAGAAGAGAAGGGCACTGGATACAAAGGCTGATAAGACGGTCCCTGGTGTATAAAAGGCTACGACAAAGCTAAGGGTGAAGCCATTCAGTAGGGAGTATACTAGAAATACCGGCAGAGCTGCTGGGCTATTTTTTGCAGTCATGCTACTTGCAACAAAGACTAGAGCAAGTTCTGCAAAAGTTGCAATCATCAACCAGAGACGGCCATGCATTAAAAAGTAGACCAATTGGGACTGAAAGACCGTCAACATCAAAGCTGACACGAGAGCCGATAGACCAATCCCAAGTCCCACAAAGGCGTAAACCTTGGCGTAAAATTGATTGAGACCTGAACGTTCTTGAATAATCGTTTGATTCATTCTGATTCTCCTTTTTCTATAAATATGTCTTGATTATAACAAAGATTTTATAAATTAGCTGAAATAAAACATCAAAATGCCTGCTGCAACTGCCACGTTGAGGCTTTCTGCTCGACCTTTCATGCCTATATGAACCAGCTGATCAGCACTCTCAGCCATGACAGAACTAATCCCCTGCCCTTCATTTCCCATGACTAAAACAAAGTTCTCTAGTGAAGAAAGCTCACGATAATCCTTTGAATCTCTCGATAAGGTCGTTGCTAGAATGGGCAAATTGCTCTTCTTTGCCTCTTCTACAAAGCTGGTAAGAGGCATACGATAGATAGGCAAGTGAAAATGACTTCCTTGCATGGAACGTAGGGTCTTGAGACTGTAGATATCCGCTGACTTGTCTGAAACAATAACCCCTGTAAAACCTGCCGCATCCGCCGTCCGAATCATGGTACCCACATTACCAGGATCTTGAACATCCTCTAAAAATAGATACTTGCCCTGACGAAAATCAGGCAGTCCCACTTCTTCTTTTTGAATCACTGCAACAATCCCTTGAGGAGTTTGCGTATCTGCCAAATCTAGCAAAATCTCCTCTGAAACCCAGACAGTTTGAGGAAAGGCAGCTAGCTGATCTCGGTAACTTTCCAGAGCAAAAATCTTCTCAATCCTCACTCCAGCTTGAACAGCTTCTTCAAACAAGTGCCAACCTTCAATCAAATAAGCAGACTTTCGATATTTTTTTTGATGCAATTTCTTGGCATTTTTTACCACTGAATTGGCTTTTGAGGTTATAATAGTCATAGAAATATTATAACACAATCAAAGGGGTTTAGTATGCAAAAGGTTAGAATGATTGCCCAAGGCAGGGTGCAGGGTGTTGGTTTTCGCTGGGGTGTTTATACTTTAGCTCTTGAAATCGGTGGCATCACTGGTCGTGTCTGGAATAACGACGATGGCACAGTGGAAATTCTCGCTCAGGCAGACTCCTCTGCCACTATGGCAAAATTTATCCAAGAGATCCGAAAAGGTCCGACACCTTTTTCAAAAGTTACCTATCTAGATGTACAAATGAGCAACTTTTCATCCTATTCGGACTTCAAAGTCGCAAATTAGGTCTCTAGAACTATTGTATATTTTACAAAAAAACAGTAGAATAGAAAGGTATAATTTTTAAAGAAGGAATGAATACATTGAAATCTATTAAACGTTTTGCCCTCTCTGCTATGGGAGTGGCTATGCTACTCGTCTTGTCAGGCTGTGTCCAAGTAGACAAAGCAACAGGTAAGCCAATTGGTCCCGTTTGGGATTTCTTGGGTGCTCCGATGGGAGAAGCTATCAAGTACTTCGCTACTGATAAAGGTCTAGGCTTCGGGGTCGCTATCATTATCGTAACCATTATCGTGCGCTTGATTATCTTGCCACTTGGTATCTACCAATCATGGAAGGCGACACTTCACTCTGAAAAGATGAACGCCCTCAAACACGTACTCGAACCACACCAAACACGTCTCAAAGAGGCAACAACTCAAGAAGAAAAACTAGAAGCGCAACAAGCTCTCTGGGATACTCAGAAAGAACACGGTATCAGCATGTTTGGTGGTGTAGGATGTTTCCCTATCCTCATTCAAATGCCTTTCTTCTCTGCTATCTACTTTGCAGCCCAGCTCACTGAAGGGGTAGCTAGCTCTACCTTCTTGGGTATCGATCTTGGTTCACCAAGTATGATCCTCGTAGCCTTTGCTGGTGTCCTCTACTACCTCCAATCACTCCTCTCACTTCATGGAGTAGAAGATGAAATGCAAAGAGAACAGCTCAAGAAAATGATTTACATGAGCCCACTTATGATTGTCGTCTTCTCCTTCTTCTCACCAGCCAGTGTGACGCTTTACTGGGTTGTCGGTGGTTTCATGATGATTCTCCAACAGTTCATCGTTAACTATGTTGTTCGTCCAAAACTCCGTCAAAAAGTACGTGAAGAATTTGCTAAAAATCCACCAAAAGCAAGCTCATTTTCAACTGGAGGCGGACGCAAAGATGTCACTCCAAACCAAGCAACTGCGATCATGACTAACAAGAAACATAAAAAACGCAATGCTGGTAAACAACATTCTAGAAAATAAGAAAAAAGCTTAGCTGAAAGGCTAAGTCTTTTTTTATCACAAAAGCCCGATGTCTCCATCAGGCTTCTTTTTATCCATGAACACGTTTCATGTAGTCTTGGTAGCTTTCTGTATCCATCAATTCCTTGGCATTCTTGACACGGTCTGCTGTTGGAGGTTTGACCCCTTCGAGCGAATAAGGAATCCCAAGTTCACGCCACTTGAATTCTCCCATCGTATGATAAGGTAGGATTTCAAACTTGTCAACGTTTTTGAGGGTTTTAACGAATTTACCAAGTTCAATCAAATCTTCATCACGGTCTGTCAATCCTGGTACGAGAACGTGGCGAATCCAAACAGGTTTCCCAATATCTGATAGGTACTGGGCACAGGCCAAGATGTTTTTATTGGTTTGACTTGTGACAATCTTGTGCTGTTCTTCGTTGATTTCCTTGATATCCAAGAGAACCAAGTCTGTCACCGCCATGAGTTTATTAAATTTTTCGAGATAACGTGGTTTATTACGGAACGGAAGGGCACAGGTATCCAAGGTACAGTGGATTCCTTTTTCCTTGGCCTTGGTAAAGAGGGCAATTAGGAAATCAATCTGTAAGAGGGCTTCTCCACCACTAACAGTGATTCCTCCCTTGTCTCCCCAGAAACCACGGTAGCGAAGAGCTTCTGTCAAGACATCGTCTACTGTCCGTTCGCGTGATTTATTGGTCTCCATAGCCCATGTATCGGGGTTATGACAGTACTGGCAACGCATGTGACAGCCCTGCAAAAAGACAATGAAACGAATCCCAGGGCCATCTACCGCCCCAAAACTCTCTGTCGAATGCACCATTCCTGTCACTTGTCCATAGTCAATTGTTTCTTCAGACATATCGTCACCTTCCTTGAAACCGTTTTATAGTTTTATTATATCACGAGTAAGGTGAAAAACAAGGTTTTTTTGTCTATTTTTTAGAAAGCAATCTGTTTTTCACTTTCATTTTCAATTTCTTTTACTGATCCGATTCAAAATCAAAACCATACAAGGTCGCGAAATAGTCCTCAGGGCGCTCTGCACGGCGGATTTTACGGGCTTTCCCTTCTTCGGTATAGAGGATTTCTGCCGAGCGTAGTTTGGCATTGTACTGGTAACCCATGGAGAATCCATGTGCACCTGTATCATGAATCACTAGCAAATCACCGATTTCTGTATAAGGTAGTTCGCGGTTCACTGCAAATTTATCATTGTTTTCACAGAGTGAACCGACCACGTCTACCACCTCAACAGCTCCGTCTGGATGGGTCAGATTGGTGATATGGTGGTAGGCTCCATACATGGCTGGGCGCATGAGGTTGACTGCTGAAGCATCCACACCTAGATAGGTACGGTAGGTTTTTTTCTTATGAGTGACTCTTGTGACCAAAGCTCCGTGAGGGGCTAACATAAAGCGGCCCAATTCGGTGAAAATTTTAACCTGACCAAGACCTGCTGGCGTAAGGACTTCATCATAAACCTTACGAACTCCCTCACCAATCACAGCAATGTCATTTGGCTCCTGGTCTGGACGATAGTTGACACCAATACCGCCGGAAAGATTGATAAAGTCTAGCGAAATACCCAACTTTTCCTTGATCTCAACAGCCAATTCAAAAAGCTGACGCGCCAACTCTGGGTAGTAGAGATGGGTCACGGTATTGGATGCTAGGAAGGAGTGAATCCCAAAAGTCTTGGCCCCTTTTTCCTTCAAGATGGCAAAGGCTTCAAAAAGCTGGTCCTTGGTCATCCCAAACTTGGCTTCTCCAGGATTGTCCATGATGTCTGTTCCCAGTTCAAAAACACCGCCAGGATTGTAACGACAAGAGATGATTTCTGGAATGCCTGCTGCACGCTCTAGATGTTCAATATCTTCAAAGGCATCCAAGTTAATGGTCGCACCCAATTCACGCGCATAGGCGTACTCTTGGTCTGGCGTGTTGTTAGAAGAGAACATAATCTCAGAACCGGGGAAATTCAGTTTGTGGCTCATCAAGAGCTCCACGTAACTAGAACAGTCCACACCACAACCTTCCTCTTGGAGGATTTTCAAGATGGCTGGGGTTGGAGTAGCCTTAACTGCAAAATATTCCTTAAAGCCCTTGTTCCAGGAAAAGGCCTGGTTGACCGCTTTTGCTTTTTCACGAATCCCCTTCTCGTCATACAAGTGGAAGGGAGTCGGGAACTCTGCAACAATTGTTTCTAAATCTTCACGGCTGATAAATGGTGTTTTCATAAGCATCCTTCTATTCTGTTTGCAAAGAAAGGCTGGGACAATCGTTCCAACCTTTAGTTCTATCTCTTATTTGTCTTCGTCAAAGATATTGCCAATCTCAACATCGATGGATTGGTTCTTAACATCAATATTGGTAACCTTCAAGAGTGACTTGTAATCGAACTGCTTTTCACGTTCTTCTTGGGCATTGTCTGCAAAGACTGCAACACCAGCCAGTTCAGAGTCAAACTCACGCAAGAGACTAATCATCCCGTTGACCGTTCCGCCGCCTTTCAAGAAGTCATCCACGATCAAGACACGACTGCCTGCCTTGAGGCTACGTTTTGAAAGGAACATTTTCTCAATACGGTCACCGCTGGAACCTGAAACATAGTTGACGCTGACCGTTGAACCTTCGGTAATTTTCAAGTCACGACGCACAATGACAAATGGAACATTGAGGACATTGGCAACTGCATTTGCGAGTGGCACACCTTTAGTCGCTACTGTCATAACGGCATCGATTTTTTGGTCCATAAAGCTCTTGGCAATGATGCGCCCAATATTTTTCAAAATGGCAGGTGTACTGAGCAAATCAGACAGGTAGATGTAGCCACCTGGCAAAATACGGTCGCTTTCTGAAAGTTTGTCACGCAAGTCTGCGATCATTTCTTTGGCTTCATGACTCGAGATTGATGGTGTAAAGATAACGCCACCACCTGCTCCAGTCACAGTCTGAATATGGCCGATTTCAATTTCCTCAAAGGCACGCTTGATAATCACGATGTCCTCTGAAATCGATGATTTAGCAGATTCGTACTTTTCTGCAAAGGTGTTGAGACTGGTTAGTTTGTATGGATTATTAATCAAATAGTTGGAAATGACAACCATCCGATCACTTCTTCTTAATTTCATTTTTATTTACCATTCCATTTAATTTTGATATTTTATCCATTATACCACATTCACATAAAAAAACGAACATTATTGCGTAAAAAATGCTCGTTTTTCTTAAATTATTAATCTAAATCTGGTTTATAGAAGGAACGATTGTCCATAGCAAAGATTTTATTGGTCATCTCTCCTTTGTCCACCAAAGCAAGAGCTGTTGTCATCATCATCATGCTGGCATCGAGATTGTCAATCATATGGATAATCTCTGCCTCCATGATGCGTGGACGGACTGGACTTCCATACTCAAGCAAGCCGTGGTGACTGAGGATGACGTGGCGGAGCAAAACGACTTCTTCCTTGGTATCATCGATACCGAGTTCCATAACTGTCTTGGTAATTTCGCTATCAATCAGAGCAATATGTCCAAGAAGATTACCTCGCACTGTGTACTCGGTCTGGTCTGGTCCCGTCAACTCGATGACCTTAGCCAAGTCATGCAGCATAATCCCCGCATAGAGCAGGCTCTTATTGAGCTGAGGATAAACTTCGCTAATAGCATCTGCCAAACGCACCATGGTCGCCGTATGATAAGCCAAACCCGTTTCAAAGGCATGGTGATTAGTCTTGGCAGCTGGATAGGAGTAAAATTCCTTATCATACTTGGTGTAGAGCTTTCGGACAATCCGTTGCCAAACAGGATTTTCAATTTTAAAAATCATTTGCGACATATAGTCACGGATTTCCTTGACATCAACTGGTGACTTGACCTTGAAATCAGCTGGGTCATTGGGTTCACCAGGTTGAGGCAGGCGAAGGGTAATTTGATTGACTTGAGGGGTGTTGTTATAAACTTCTCGGCGTCCTTTCATGTGGACAACCTTACCTGCGGTAAAGGCCTCAACGTTATGAGGTTGAGCATCCCAGAGTTTCCCTTCAATCTCGCCACTATCATCTTGGAAGGTAAAGGCTAGGTAGTTTTTCCCAGCTCGAGTTTGCCTCAGGTCAGCTGACTTGATTAGGTAAAAGCCTTCAAACAGCTCATCTTTTTTCATGTGACTAATCTTCATATTCTTCCTCATTTTCTTGGAAATGGAGTAGATCAAGCGCAGGCTCACCTTCTGATAACTCAATGTGACGGAGCGTCCGCTCGATAGCTGTGGTACGACGGTTTAATAATTCATCAATATTGCCAGAGGCATGTTGGAGGTGTTTTTGTGCCTTAACCAGAATGCCACCAAACTTGCCAAACTCAGTCTTAACGCTAGCAAGGGTCTTACTGATATGGTCGGCACTCTTTTGGATATTGAGAGTCTTGAAGCCAACTGATAGGGAGTTTAGTAGAGCTGACAGGGTACTTGGTCCTGCAACGATAATCTGCTCTTCCCGTCTCAAATCATCAAAGAAGACCGGATTGCGGACGATCTCTGAATAAAGACCTTCTGTCGGAACAAACAAAACTCCAAAATTGGTTGTCCGAGGCGGTGCTATGTACTTGCTCTTGATATCCTTGGCAAATCGTTTGACGCTTGCTAGGAGCGACTTACGACAGCGTTCAATCTCATCCTTGTCACCTGCTTCATAGGCTTCTTCTAGACGGTAATAATCTGCCAGTGGAAACTTGGAGTCAATCGGTAAGTAAACATATTCCTGGTCACCCTGTCCAGGCAACTTAATGGCATACTCCACTCGTTCACTGGAGTTTTCAACCGTTGCATATTCTCGTTCGTACTGGGCAGGGGTCATGATGTCTTCGATGATTTGCCCCAGTTGTAATTCGCCCAGAATTCCTCGCGTCTTGGTTCCAGAGAGAACCTTGTTAAGTGCACCAACATCACGGGCAACTGTCTGCATTTCTCCAAGACCACGATTGACAGACTCCAGTTGTTTGGAAACTGTCTCAAAGGAAGCCTGCAATCGTGTCTGCAATGTCTTTTCTAGTTTTTCTTCGACCGTCTGGCGCATTTGTTCCAAACGTTGCTCATTTGATTCCTGCAAGGCTTGAAGACGTTGGTCGGTCTTATCTCTAGTTTGCAAGAGATTATCTGTCATTTCTTGACGGACCTGAGTCAGACCTTGGTGCAACTCCATTCGCACTTCTTGCAAACGGTCACTGACAGCCACTTCCAAATCTTTTTGATCTAACTGGCTGGCTTGCCTGGCTTGTTCAAAGCGATAATCCAACTGATCTGACAAGTGATCTGCCTGATCCTCCAAGCTCTTACTTAGATGTTTTTCCTGCTTATCCTGCCTTTGCCAAATGAGAAAGAGGCCAGCTAGGTTGGCAATCAATAATAGAACAAGTAAACTTTCCATCCTACCTCCTGTCCTTGCTATGCAGCACGACCACATAACCATCTGGGCAAGTCACCGAAACTTCCCTATCTATATATTCGTTAGAAGCGTACACTTTTTTAAAGAAAAAATTCTCCTCTGTCAATTCGTACTTGGTACCAAGAATAGTCAGCTGGCTATCCCGAACTGGCATAAAGGCTAGATAATCGTAGTCTGAACGGGGCTGTAACTGACTGATCCCTTCTGGACAATAGGCAATCAAGTTTTGTCCATCCTCAATCGCTATCTGGCGCATATAGGGTGCTAATTTGGGATTGCTAGGCAGAAAGACATTGGCTAGCATATGGTCTATGCGACCACCAAGAGCACCGAAAATAGTGACCTGAGCTTGAGGATTTTGTTCAAAGATGGTCAAGAGAGCCAATTCCAAATCGGTGTCATCCTTTTCTGGCTGAGCTTGTACAAAGCGCAGGGCTCGTTTTTGAATCAACTGACGTTCGTCTGCAGTTACCGAATCAAAATCTCCAACTGCTAGAGCAAGAGGCAAATTTTCTTCCAAGACCCAGAGCGAGCCGCGATCCACACCGACAAAGCAATCAAAATTTGTCCGATAATGACCGCGATCTCCGCCTGCAAAAACGGCAACCCTAGTCCAATTGTTTTCTGAGAGTTTGCACTCGTTCATTGACATCTCCCTTAAAGACATAGGATCCTGCTACAAAAACGGTCGCTCCAGCTTTTTTAGCCTGAGAAATGGTCTGGTCATCAATCCCACCATCGACCTCAATTTCAAAGTTCAAACCTTTTTCCTCACGAAGGGCAACTAACTCACTAATCTTATCCATGGTTTCAGGCAGAAAGGCTTGACCACCGAAGCCAGGATTAACCGTCATGACCAAGACTTGATCAACTAGGTGAAGTACGTGTTTGATAGCTTCAACCGGAGTACCAGGATTGACAACGACCGAAGGTTTGACCCCTAGAGAACGAATTTTTTGGAGGGCACCATGAATATGAGGCGTTGCTTCTACATGAATACTGATGATGTCTGCACCTGCACGCGCAAAGTCTTCTAAATGATGTTCAGGATTTGCTACCATCAAGTGGCAGTCAAAAACCATCTTGCTATGAGGGCGAAGAGCCTCGACCACACCTGCACCAAAACTGATTTGTGGCACAAAATGACCATCCATGATATCGATATGGGCATACTCTGCCCCAGTTGCTTCTAGGCGCTTGATTTCACGTTCAAAGTTGGCATAATCTGCTGCCAGAATTGACGGAGCAATCTTGTATTGAGACATAGGTTTCTCCTTATTTTGGAATTTTTTTGCTGACTTTTTTATAGGTTTCTCTGCGATTTTCAATCTCACTGAGGAATTGCAGATAGTTGTCGAAACGGAAGTTTGCAATGATGCCCTCTTCTACTGCTGGTTTCACTGCACAAGATGGCTCATGAGTATGCGTACAAGTACGGAACTTGCAGTCTCGACTTACAGAGGCAATCTCTGGAAAGGCCTGGTTCAGCTCTTCAGCCGTTGACACTTCATAATCTAGCGATGAAAAACCTGGTGTATCTGCAATTTTACCCCCATTGAGATTGTAAAAACTAACTGCACGAGTGGTATGACGCCCACGACCTAGACTGTCTGAAATCTCTCCTGTTTCAAGATTGAGGTCCGGTGCGATTTTATTGAGAAGGGTTGACTTCCCAACACCTGTCTGTCCCATAAAGACTGTAGTCTTGCCTGTTAACAAGGGCAGGAGTTCTTCCTTACTGGTCACAAAGTCATAGCCAATGTCACCATAGGTCTGCTGGTAAAAACTTAATTCTTCCCTATCTTCTAGCAAATCTATTTTAGAAATATAGATAACAGGATGGATGCCCTTGTGTTCCAAGAGAAGCAAGAAGCGATCCAGCAAATTGCTATTAAAATCCGGCTCCTTAGCCGACATGATCACCACAGCTTGGTCAATATTGACAATAGGCGGACGAACTAGACTGTTTTTCCGTTCGTGAATTTTGAGGATATAACCTTCAGAATTTTCCTCCGCAGAAAAGTCTACCCAGTCCCCGACATAGGGTGTGTGGCCTTTTTTACGGAAATTTCCGCGCGCACGCGTCTGGTAAACTTGACCCTCACTCTCCACATAGTAGAAGCCCGCCAAGGCTTTAATGATTTGTCCCTGCATCTTAGAATCCTTGTCCTTTAAGCGCATCTGCTAGGCTAGCAAATTCTGCCAAGCTGAGAGCTTCTCCACGTACACTTGGTGACAAGCCCGCCTGATCTAAAGCCTTGGTCAACTTTTCCTTGACTTCCTCAGTCTTGCCAAAGTAGCCTGTCAGGTTATTCCACAAGGTCTTGCGGCGATGAGTGAAACTAGCCTTGGAAACCTTAAAGAAGAAGTTCTCGTCTGTTACTGCTACAGCCGGCTCTGGGCGGCGTACCATTTTCAGGATAGCCGAGTCCACGTTTGGCGCTGGCACAAAGACCGTACGAGGCACGATAAAGGCAACCTTGGCTGTCATGTAATACTGGACAGCAATCGACAAACTACCGTAAGCCTTGGTATTTGGCTGTGCGGAGATACGATCTGCCACTTCTTTTTGCATCATAACGACAAACTCACTAAAAGGAATGCCACTCTCGATCAAATGCATAAGAATAGGCGTCGTAATGTAGTAAGGCAAGTTGGCTACCACCTTAATGGGCAGGTCTGGATTTTTGAAATTCTGGATATGCTGGGCCAAGTCAACTTTGAGAATGTCCTCGTTGACTACTGTCACATTGTCAAAATCACGCAGGGTATCTGCCAAAATCGGTACCAAACGGTGGTCGATCTCAAAGGCCATAACTTGAGCTGCACGCTCAGCCAAAAATTCTGTCAAGGCACCAATCCCTGGCCCGATTTCGATGACATTAACCTGATCGTCAATTTCAGCTGTATCCACGATTTTTTGAAGGATATTGGTATCCGTCAGGAAATTCTGTCCGAAGGACTTTTTAAAGGTAAAACCGTGACGCTCCAGCACTGCCTTGGTCACGCTATAATCTGCAATTCTCATCTATTCTCTTTTCTAAATATAGTATGCTTCCGGGGTATAATGATAGAGCAAAACAAATAAGGGAATCTCAGTAATTCCTTCCAGCATTTCTTTTAAGACCGCATCTGAATGGATAATCTCTCGTGTTTTAGTGAAATAAACACCTTGTTCCCCATTTCGATTACGGAGTTCCCAGGCCACATTATTTCCCTGAACAGACGGCAAATAACGTTCCTTTTCTAGAGAGTCAAAAAATTCTTTCACCGTCATATCTTCAGAAATCTCAAATTCTGTCTCATGGGGCAATACATCATCCCCAATACACACAGAATCTCTGTCAACTCGGATTTTCATTTCGTTCTGTCCTTATAAGTTTCTATTTTAACGCTATCAAAATAAATCTAAGTACCTCTATTGTAACACATTCCCCTTATATTTTCGGGTTATCTGGTTATTGTTATCACTTTTCAGAACTCTCCAAACAGATTTCGATATCTAAATTTCTTTCCACTCTTGAAGTAAGCATAAAATTTATTTTTCTAATTCTTTATAGATTGTCTCTTGAAAAGGTCAGTTGTTCAAGTAAGGAATAGAGTTTTGCTTGCTCCTCTTCTTCGTAAGCAGATCTATTTGCTTTTACTTCCCTGCATTTCTCGTCATACAAAAAACCGTCATATCCATCTTCTGTAGATAAGGCTGTGTAGACTTTGACCATTTCTTCCGGGCTAATCGAAAATCTTGACTTGATTTTATACAAATTTTTCATAACAGTGCTGAGGTGATCATAGCGGCGCATATCAACTTTGACATTGGTCACACGGATTGCCTGAACCTTGATACCTTTCCAATGTTTCCGCATATAAAGCGACAACATCAACAAGGCCAGTTTATTCTGATAATAGGTCTTGGCGGGGCTGTAATGCTTTTGACCCTTCAGGTTATCAAAATCCAGCTTGATAAAAGGATAGAGCATGAGACCCTGAGAGGAAATAGCGATGATTCGACCATCAGAGGAAGCCTCCAGCAAGCCCCTTAAAAGATTGGACAAGAGAAAAGGTGCAGCTACATTGGTCGCAAACTGCTTTTCCAGTCCATCCTTTGTAAGGATGGGCTTTTTTACCGATAAATCAAAATCAGCCGCATTATGAATCAGCACATCCAGCGACCCTTCCTGCTCGATATAGGCCGCTGCTGCCTGCCGAACACTGGCCATATCAGCCAGATCGACCAGATAGTAGCTGATATGCGGATTTCCCGTTTGACGGACTAGATTTTTGCAGGCTTGATTAGCCCTTGCTTGATTGCGGCAGAAAAGGTTGACCTGCCAGCCTTTGTCGGCCAACTGCCTGGCAGCCTGATAGCCAATGCCACTGTTGCCGCCTGTAATAATGACTTTCTTCATGGGTCTGACCTCTTTTTCATTTCCTAGTACTTTTTTAGATTGCAAAAAAATTCATTCCAGCCTTTTGCAGTCTCATCATGATACAAGAACAAAAGGCTAGCAAATAACTTGACAAATCTTATTTTATTCTTGAAAATACCTCTCCATCACTTCTTCAACTTCCGCCAAAGTCACGCCAAACAATTCCAACCGCTTAAGGAGTTGCTTGCCGTTGGAATAGCCGATGCGGAGCTGTTCGCCTAGATACTCTCGGCGTCTACGGCTGTCTGCTCCCGCTAGGAAACCTAGGCGAATCAAGTCAGCACGACTGATGTCAAACTCGTTCTTGTTTTCAAATTGCTCTGTCACCTGAGCCAGCGCTGTTTTTAGGTCTTCATAGCTGGCGTGTTCAATTCCCAGAGAACGTCCCTTGGACTTAGATTTGGGAACAGCCTCATCTCGCTTGAGAAAGGCATGCTGCACTGTTGGAATAGCCGTCATAATCATGCGACGAATGCGCTCACCGTTAAAGTCAGGATCTGTAAAGACAATGACCCCATGCAGTTCATGCAGGCGTTGAATTCGCTCTATATCTTGATCATTGATTGCCGATCCTCGTGTCTCATAGGTCTCCACATCAAAGTAACGTTTGAGATTGGCCGTATCATCGCGACCTTCAACCACGATGACTTGGGAAATTTTTTCTTTCATCACTTTCTGTCCAATCCAAAGATACGCTCTGCATTTGCAGTCGTTACTGCGGCTAACTCCTCAGTCGTCATCCCACGCAAGTCGGCGATAAAGTCCACCACATAGCGTGTGTAGGCTGTTTTGTTTTCACGGCCACGCTTTGGTACTGGAGCTAAATAGGGCGCATCCGTTTCTACCAAAATTTTATCCAAAGGAAGCTCTCTAGCAGCTTCTTGGATATCCGTTGCTTTCTTAAAGGTCACCACTCCTGAGAAAGAAATGGTCATGCCAAGCTCGACAAACTTCTCAGCCCACTCGAGAGAGCCTGAAAATGAGTGCATGATGCCACCACGAGGACCAACGCCCTCACTCTTGATAATCTCATAAGTGTCTTCTAGCGCATCACGAGTGTGGACCACAAAAGGCAAATTCAAGTCCTTAGACAACTGAATCTGATGACGAAAAACCTGCTCCTGTACTTCCTTAGGTGCTGTCATCCAATGGTAGTCCAGACCAATCTCCCCCAAGGCAACAACCTTGGGATGTTTTAGTTTTTCAAGCAAGTAAGCTTCGACCTCATCTGTGTAAGTCCCTGCTTCCGTCGGATGCCAGCCAATAGTTGCGTAGAGTTGCTCATACTCATCTGTTAATTCTAGGGCTCGTTCAATGGTTGGCTTATCAAAACCAACAATATTCATCTGTGTCACACCCATCTCAGCAGCCAAGGCGATTTCTTCGGCCTCACGTCCTGCAAATTCTTCTACATTTAAATGTGTGTGCGTATCAAAAATCATCTCTTCTAACCTCATTTTCTTCCATCTATTATACCAAAAATAGCATCCCCCGGCTTATAAAAATATTCTAATACCGATCATTCTCCCTTGACTGCATTTTTTCAAAGCAGTATAATAACACTTATTGAAATTTTCAGCAAAAGAAAAGAAAATGTTTAGAAAATTAAAATAGGGAACTATATACCAGTTTACACTAGATACAATATATAGTGCTTACGAGAATATCAAAAAAGGCGACTTCCAAGCGGAAATCGTCTTTTAGTTTATCTCAATTCATCTGGATGTTCGGTCATGTATTCTGCTAACCATTCCATACCATAGGCTATCTCAAATACTTCCAATATCAATGAAAGGTCTGGTTGAAAACCATATTCTTTGAGCTTGTTGGTAACATCTTTTATGGAACGGATTTTGACTAACTTAATGATATCTCCTGCATCCTACCTATCTCTATCTCGTCCGCTTTCTAGCTTCATACCAAGAATGTAGGATAATGGCGGTACAAAAACAGTCAAATTTGAATAGCTAAATGCTTTCTCACAGATTGACCTTGGAGGTACTCTATTCATATTGGCAACGTTATTATTCAACCATAATTCTTCAGGTTCGTTCACACCAAAATCATCGCCAACTTTCTCAATAATGCTTCTGATTTTAGCATCTTCTTGATAAAAGGCATCTACATCTTGTGTTCCTCGGAGATTGTAATACTCCAGAACAAAACCACCAACACAGATAATTTCTAGGTCAATATTTTCCTTAGCTAATTCTGTATTGAGAGCCTCAAATAAAACTTTCTTATCCATAGTTACCCTCTCTAAAGAGTTTCAAAATATCTTTTGGCTGACTTTTACGGTTCGCCTGCAAAACGTGTTCTCTTGTATGTGTACCTTCTGTTAAAGCATCTTGAAGGGTTATTTTTTGAAAAGGTGTTAAGGTAGGATTTTTCAACAATTGCTCTACATCATCAGTAGTTAGTTTAGTCTCCTCATCTTTAATGACCTTATAAAGATAGCGAAACCACAAATCACCGTCACTTCCAGCATGTTCACTAGCTCTCACCATGTAATCGTACCATGTTGTCATTATTATTCCCCCTCATCTTTTCTAGGGTTATAGTGCATTGCTATCCAAAGTTTTTTGTCAAAATCAGATAACTCTTTTTTCTTCTGATAAATGCAATCGTTCAAATCAGGAAATTTGAGACTGTATTTTTTCTCAAAAAAGATCTGAAACTCCTCCTTACTTTCTGCAATATCAACCAAGGCTTCTAACT
This sequence comes from Streptococcus oralis, assembly GCF_001579525.1. Classification (GTDB taxonomy): domain Bacteria; phylum Bacillota; class Bacilli; order Lactobacillales; family Streptococcaceae; genus Streptococcus; species Streptococcus oralis_M. The sequence goes on from NZ_KQ970789.1 coordinate 448,036, forward strand.
CTGCCATTTGTTTGGCAATAGCCTTTCTGTCAATTCTCTTTTGACTATTTCCAAGTACGTCATAAACACAACATTTTGTCAGTTTAGTATAAAAAGAGCGATGTTTAGTAACAAAATCAAAAGAATAGGTATTATCCCAGAGTTTGGTGTATTTATTGTAGAAACCATCTGAAAGGCTGACTTGATAACCAATCAGCTTACTATCAACCCTGCGAGCGATAGACCTTTCCAATTCAAAATGCAGGTCATGTAATGTATTAGTAGCCATAAATCAGCTCCCTGTATTTAGTTCGGACACAGGCATTTGAAATTAGGAGATTAAAACGCTCACTATCCGAATAGTCACGAGTATTATAACGAAAAACAAATTCATCTACATAGTCTTGAAGATATTTCTTAGACCACGAATGGTAAATTCCTAATACTCCACGTTTCAATCCAGCCCAAAAGCCTTCAATCGTGTTGGTATAAACATCACCTTGCACATACTCACTAATTCCATGATTAACAAAGTCATGATTATACATCTTAGACACTTTATTATAACCCAGCCATTCATCTGTGTAAAGTTGAGCTGTTTCCTTTACGTATTTGACAATCTGTTCAGTCAATGTTTTCGTCTTTGTATCTGGAACATGATGAGCATTAACTTTACCTTGGCGTTGTACCATACCTACTACAGCAGATTTGTCTTTCAATGAACGCCCTTGAGCATTTTTGACTTTTTTGGAGTTATGACGGTTCTTGTTTTTACCACCTATGTAGGTTTCATCAACTTCCACAACATCATCAAGACTATTGTTGTTTTCAGAACTAAAACACTTACGGATACGTTCTAGCATGAACCAAGCTGTTTTTTGCGTAACACCAATATCTTTTGATAATTGTACAGATGAGATTCCTTTTTTGTGAGAAGTCACAAGCCAGATTGCCATAAACCATTTACGAAGTTCAATTTTAGTATTGTCAAAAAGAGTACCAGTCTTGACATTGAAGTATTTTCCAGTATTTTTACAACGGTATTTGTTACCTTTACATTTGTAGACCTTTGAGGTAGCATCAAAAGGGCTGATAATCACATCTCCCCAAATCATATTTTCTAAATGGTCAATACATGACTGTTCATCAGGAAAAGCAGATTGTAAATCAAATAGTGACTTAAATTCAAACTTCATAACTGGTACTCCTTACTTCTTGATTATATTATATCTAAAAAAAGAATGATTGTCAACAAAAATGTAAACTTCTACTATGCAAAAAGCCAGAATTTTGATATAATAGAAGTATCAAAAATAAAGGAAATTAAGCATTATGAACGCAATCACAGCTCACAGCTCACAGCTCACAGCTCACAGCTCACAGCTCACAGCTCACAGCTCACGCTGATTATGTAATCGGACGTGTTTTTTATCAAGCTCTAAAACAGGCTTTTTCACATTTTTGTGAGGAAGCCTTTTATGCTCCCTACGAAAGTGGGGTGGCATAATGGCTGGCTCACTCCACAACGCTAAAAAAGCCAAAAACGATGAGTTTTATACTCGTTATAAAGATATTGCTGAGGAGATGGGGCATTATAGAGAACACTTTAGAGATAAGGTTATCTACTGTAATTGTGATGACCCAACACAATCAAATTTTTGGCGTTATTTTCATAACAATTTTGCTAGTTTGGGTATTAAAAAACTGATAGCAACACATTTTCAAGAAGATAGCGAACCTTCGTATGCTCTGATTTATGAAGGTGGCGATGACTTCAATATGGAAGCTGGAAATATTGAAACTATTTATGGAGATGATGAGTATACCGCTGGAGATTTTCGGAGCGAGGACAGTATAAACTATCTGAAAGAAGCTGATATTGTTGTGACCAATCCTCCGTTCAGTTTGTTTAGAGAATATATTTCTCAATTAATGGAACATCAAAAAAAATTTATCGTTATCGGAAACAAAAACTCTGTAACATATAAGGAAATTTTTCCACTTATTCAGAATAACCAAATTTGGATTGGTGCTAGAAGTATGAATTCAGACTTTTGGTTGTACGTTCCAGAGGGAGCTGATTATGAAAAATTGGATGAAGATGGAAAAAAAGTAAAGCATATAATGGGTTGTTGGTTTACTAACTTAGATTTACAAAAACGACATGATGGTTTATGGCATGTAGGTGATGTATTTGACCAAACAAAAGCTCATAAATATTACGAAGGGTTTGAGAGTAAATACCCTAAATACGATAACTACGATGCAATAAATGTAGATAATGTTAAAGACATTCCAATTGATTATGATGGTGTAATGGGAGTACCAATAACTTTTATCAATTATTTCAATCCAACTGAATTCGAGATTATTAAATTCAGAAAAGGAGATGACGATAAAGATTTAACAATAGATGGGAAACCTCCATATTTCAGAATTTTAGTTAGAAATCTAAATCCTATCAGTCGTGATGAAGATAAGGGATATTGATAAAAGGAGAATAAAATGAAAGTAAGAAGATTAAGAGATATACTTGATAGACCATTCACTATCAGAGATTTAGCTAGTGGGTATACCAATAATGATGATGGTGCTACTACTGACGCTGTAAAAGGATATAATGGTAACTTGAATATTCGTCCTTCTTATCAGAGAAATAGCGTATATAACGAAGATAAGAGACAAGCTGTAATTCAAACCGTTTTAGATGAGTGTCCTTTAGGTATTATGTACTGGGTTGATTTAGGAAACGGACAATATGAAGTTCTCGATGGTCAACAACGTATTTTAGCTATTTGTAATTATGTTATGGGGAATTACTCTGTAAAATCAAGTAAATTTCCATCCAGTGCTCCACAACAAGATTTCCCAAATCTTCAGATGAACCTAACTGACTTAGCAGAACAAATTCTTGATTATGAGTTAGACATATATGTTTGTGAAGGAACTGCTTCCGAAAAAATGAAATGGTTTCATGTTATCAATACAGCAGGCGAACCATTAAATGAGCAAGAATTAAGAAACTCTGCTTATACAGGAACTTGGCTTTCTGATGCTAAACAAAGATTTTCAACAAAGACTGGACGTGGCGTTGTACTTGCTGACGAGAACCCGAATAACGATAAAGCAGAACCACTATTAAATGGTAATTGGAATAGACAAGAGTATCTACAAACTGCTATTAAATGGGCTTCACAAAATGATAATGACGATAGTACAAATACAATCGAAGATTATATGTTGAAGCACCAAGGAAATGCAGATGCTTCTGAATTATGGCAAAATTTTTCTGCCATAATTGAATGGGTTCGTGGAAAGTTTGTAAGCTATCAAAACAGTTTGAAAGGGATGGATTGGGGAACAATCTACAAAGAGTATCAATTAGGACAGTTAGACAACAATATCATCAAAAATAGTGCTTCTGTCATTAACGAAAAAATTGCAGAGTTAGTAAATGATGATGAAGTCACAACTAAAATGAAAGGGATTTATCAGTACATCATTTACGGAGATTCTAAATATCTCCAACTTAGAGCTTTTGATGATAAAACCATCAAGCAAAAATATGAAGAACAGAGCCATCACTGCGTTTATTGTGTGGATGAAGGAAACAACAGAGAGTATGCTCTTAAAGAACTAGCAGGCGACCATATTACACCATGGTCTTTAGGTGGAAAAACTGTCCCTGAAAATTGCCAACTATTATGTAAAAAGCACAACTCTTCAAAAGGGAACAACTATTAAGATTGAAAAGGCGACTTCCAAAACGGAAGTCGCTTTTTTTTGATATTATCGAAATACTATATCTTGTGGTTGGTGTAATCTGGTATATAGTTCCCTTAAAATATACCTTTATCGGTCGACCACTCAAGTCTCTCACAGACGGCGAAGGGGGATTGTTGGGAAAAATGCAGGCACTTGCAATATTATCCAGTGATGCCCTGTCTTCTATTGCCTATGGACCTGAACAAGTCATTCTCGTTTTAGTCAGTCTCTCTCCTCTCGCTATTTGGTGGAGCCTCCCTATCGGTATTTTTGTCCTCTTACTCCTCGCTAGTTTGACCATTTCCTATCGTCAAATTATCCACGCCTATCCTCAAGGTGGTGGGGCTTATATGGTCACTCGGGAAAATCTCTCCCCTGAACTAGGCTTGATTGCAGGCGGTAGCCTCCTTGTTGACTATATGCTGACAGTAGCCGTATCCGTTGCTTCTGGAGCTGATGCTATTACTGCAGCCATCCCTGCCCTCCATCCCTATAATCTTCATATCTCTATTTTCCTAGTCTGCCTGCTCATGCTCTTGAATTTAAGAGGATTGAAAGAATCTGCCAGCTCTCTGATGATTCCCGTCTACCTCTTTATCTTCAGTACCGTCTTTCTCTTGCTTTATGGGTTCTTTCAACTATTTACAGGTTCCCTAAACTATCAGGCGACTTCAACCATTGGACAAACCGTTCCGAGCCTTTCCATCGTTCTCCTATTGAGAGCCTTTACCAGTGGCTCTGCCTCTCTGACAGGGGTTGAGGCTATTTCAAATGCGGTACCATTTTTCAAAACTCCGAAAGAAAAGAATGCTGCTCAGACCCTGACCATCATGTCGCTGATTTTAGGATTTCTTTTTGCGGGCATTACCTTCCTAAACTACTGGATGGGCATCACACCTCAAAATGGAGAAACCATCCTCTCGCAAATGGCCAAGGGCATTCTTGGTGATTCATTTTTTGGTCATGCTAGCTACTATCTCTTCCAGTTCTCAACAGCCTTGATTCTAGCTGTAGCTGCAAATACTGGCTTTTCAGCCTTCCCTATGTTGGCCTACAATATGGCTAAAAACAAGTACATGCCCCATCTCTTTATGGAAAAAGGGGATCGCCTTGGCTACTCCAACGGTATCTTAACTCTGGCTTTTGGAGCTATGATCCTTCTTCTCATTTTTAATGGGAATACTGAACGCTTGATTCCTCTTTATACTATCGGGGTCTTCGTTCCCTTTGCCCTTTCTCAGACTGGGATGATTCGTCATTGGAAAAAGGAAAAAGGAGCAAACTTCTTAAAACCTGCCTTTGCCAATATCCTTGGGGCCATCATTTGTTATGCTATCGTTCTCATTTTACTCCTCTTCAGACTGGGTGATATCTGGCCATTCTTCCCAATTATCCTAGTTTTAACCTTCCTCTTTTTGTCCATTCACAGCCATTACCAAAAAGTGGCAAAACAACTACGACTCTACGAAGGAATTGAAAAGCGCACTTATGACGGCAATCTTGTCCTTGTTCTAGTAGGAAATGTCACTCGAGTAAGTGTCGGAGCCATTAACTACGCTCAAAGTATCGGTGACGAAGTGTTAGCCATGCACATTTCTACTAAAGAAACGGCCGAAAAAGACCAAGAAATCCTTCAGGAATTTGCCGATTACTTCCCAAATATCACTCTAAAGAATATCAATACCAGCTACCGCGACATCATCACCCCTAGCGTTAAATATGTCAAACGAATCGCCCAAGAAGCTAAGCAAAAAAACTACACCGTTACAGTTCTCGTACCACAGTTTATTCCTAACAAGCCTTGGCAAAATATCCTACACAATCAAATGAGCCTCAAACTAAAATACGCTCTCAGATGGCACGAAGATGTCGTTGTCGCTAGCTACTCTTATCACTTAAAAGAATAAACAAAAACTCAAAATCAGTAACTTATATCTGGTTTTGAGTTTTTTGTATGTGACCTTTTAAATGAGCCCTCCATGAGTTTCATCTGAAATGACCGATTTCGTGGACAATGCACCCTTTAAGATAAAAAGAAAAGTCAGTAGACTCGAGTTCCTACTGACTTCTTTGTTGAATTCGTTTGGATTATGCAGCCAAAACTTTGCGTCCTTTACGACGACGAGCTGCCAATACGCGACGACCGTTTTTAGTTGACATACGGTTACGGAATCCGTGTTTGCGCGCACGACGAAGTTTACTTGGTTGATAAGTACGTTTCACGATGAATACCTCCTCATAGATTTTGTATTCGTTTAGCCGGCTATAAAGTGATCAGTTACTAAACATACTTTACTATTCTATCTGATTCTTACCTATTTGTCAATAGCTCTAAGTAAATGTTTCCTGCTTTTCCCTATGAAAGCCTTATCTACGATACTGACTCAAGAAACGTGTCATCTTTTCTTGGATTTGCGCTAATTCGTCCACACGAGGAAGGTAAACGATACGGAAATGGTCTGGTTCCTTCCAGTTAAAACCACGACCATGAACCAAGAGAACCTTTTCCTGCTTCAAGAAATCAAGAACGAACTGTTCATCATCATCGATGCGGTACATATTGCGGTCAATTTTAGGGAAGATATAAAGACCCGCCTTCGGCTTAACCGCAGACAAACCTGGGATATCTTGGATAGCATTGTAAATGAAGTTTCTTTGCTCGTAAATCCGTCCACCAGGAAGGAGCAATTCATCTACTGACTGGTGCCCACCTAGTGATGTTTGTACGACTTGCTGGGCCAAAACGTTAGAGCAAAGACGCATATTGGACAGCATATTGAGACCTTCGATATAGCCCTTGACATGGTGCTTAGGACCAGACAAGACCATCCAGCCTACACGAAAACCAGCGATACGGTGAGATTTTGACAGACCATTCATGCTGACACAGAAAACATCAGGTGCCAAGCTCGCCACAGGCGTATGCACATGCCCATCCATCACCATGCGGTCATAAATCTCATCCGCAAAGATGATCAAATCGTTTTGACGAGCAATCTCAATAATCTCCAACAAGAGTTCCTTAGGATAAAGGGCTCCAGTTGGGTTATTTGGATTGATAAGGACGATTGCCTTGGTATTGGAAGTAATTTTTGACTTAATATCATCAATATCTGGGTACCACTCTGCAGCTTCATCACAGATATAGTAAACGGCATTTCCCCCAGCTAGGCTGACCGCGGCTGTCCAGAGAGGATAGTCTGGCATAGGCACCAAGACCTCATCGCCATTATCCAAAAGCCCTTGCATGGACATAACAATCAGCTCACTGACACCATTTCCAAGGTAGATATCATCAATGTCCACATTAGGGAATTTCTTCAGTTGGCAATACTGCATGATGGCCTTGCGGGCTGAGAAAATCCCTTTGGAGTCAGAATATCCCTCACTATCACGCGCATTCATAATCAAGTCATGAATGACCTCATCAGGCGCTGTAAAACCAAATTCTGCTGGATTTCCTGTATTCAGACGTAAAATCTTTTCTCCGTTTGCTCGCATCCGCATAGCTTCTTCCAAAACAGGGCCACGGATATCATAGGCAACATGCTCTAACTTACTAGACTTGTTATATTCTTTCATCTTGTTTCCTCAATTCATAGAGATAGTAACATTATACCACTAGAAAGGGATTGCGACAAGTTTCCTGAAATGAGCAAGCAAAGAAAAAACTCACAACGACTAGGTTCTCACTGTCTAAGCAACTAGAATACAGAAGTATTATCTCACATACCAAAAGACAAACCTAGAAAGATCAGCACTAAAAAGGAATCATACAAAAGATTAAACATGAGAAAGAGCCCCCACGTGACCAAATAGTCCAAGCGACCACTTCTCTTTGCAATCACAAATAAAATGATGTGGTAGACTAGGTGAAAGAGAAGAAATCCAACAAAACCTGGATATAGAACGGGCACGACTCTTTCCAGCTGCCAAAGCATCACTACTTCTCCTACAAGTGACGCAAGGATAATTCCATGATAAAGAAAACTTATTTTTTTAGAAGCTTGAACAAAATCTTTCATACTTTCTCATCACCTCGCTGTGTTTTCTACTATCCCGTTTTCTTTTATTTTAACATATCTCCACCAAATTGAATCTCCAATAATATTTATTGAAATATGATTTTTACTTTACTTCTTTAGTGAAAAGGGTTACAATAACAGTAAGAAAATTTCAGGAGGTTTCATTATGGCACAACGTTACCAAAATGTTATGGTCGCAATTGATGGTTCTAAAGAAGCGGACTTGGCTTTCGTCAAAGGTGTTTACACTGCTCTACGCAACGAATCCAAGCTCACCATTGCCCATGTTATCGACACACGCGCTCTTCAAAGCGTGTCTACCTTTGATGCTGAAGTTTACGAAGAACTCCAAGTCGATGCTGAAAGTCTGATGAAGGAGTACGAAAAGCGCGCAAGAGATGCTGGTGTGACCGATATTCACATCGTCATCGAAATGGGAAATCCCAAAACCCTCCTCGCTCGTACCATTCCAGATGCAGAAGAAGTTGACCTAATCCTAGTCGGGGCGACAGGGCTCAATGCCTTTGAACGTCTCTTGGTCGGTTCTTCATCTGAGTACATTCTCCGTCATGCAAAAGTCGATTTGCTGGTCGTGAGAGAAAGAGAAAAAACTTTGTAATCTTCAAGAAAAGGAGCTCTAAGCTCCTTTTTATTTACTCCGATTAATTGACGAAAAGGCTTTAAACAATTGTTCAAAGCCTCTGTCTCTTATTTAGAAAGTAGTTAATTCGAAAAGATTGAATTATTTGTAACGGTAAACCCAGTAGTATACACCGTTTCCATCTACAACTGCTGCGACTGCACCTTGAGTAACATTAGGATCAAGAAGCAAATCTCTCAAGCCGCTATTCGCCCATTTGTTAACAACCTTAGATGCATCTTCATCGCGACGTCCTACAAAACCATCACTATCATATTGACGTGAAATTTGATTTACTTTTGGAAGTGCTTCGTTTTGATAAATGTCATCTGACCAAGTCAACTCTTTCAACCCTTCAGCTTTACGAGTCTCGTTAATCTTAGCAAATGCTTCTTTAGCCTTATCTACAGCATCATAATTTGTATCATCCGTTGCTTGAACACGATAAATAAATTTAACATAACCAAGTTCAATGTTACGGTATTTATCATCATCCACACCGCTCTTAAGGTTAGCAATCAAGACGTAGTCTTTAGCCCAAGGGTTTTCCTTAGATTCTTCAAACAATTCTTTATGTTCAATTTCCCAAGTTACTTTTGCTTCCCAACCTGAGTTATCAACGAATTTAGGTTTCATCTTTTCAATAACATAGTTTTTGAACTCTTCAACATTCTTGAACGGAAGAGGTTGACCCGCTTTCGCCGTCTCGACAAGATTCTCTGAGTAAAGCTTCACGCTCGAATCGGCATCGCTGTACTTATACTCAACATCTCCTGTGTGTTCGTGTAGTTTTGGATCAAGAGCCGGATCATTTGGATCTGTCATCCCTTGAAGTTTCCATTTTTCGCCAAGCCATTTCCAGTATGCTGAATAACCTGTACGCTCTGAGTTAGATGGAACATAGTAGTAATGCGTGCTGCCATCAAAGTAGTAATTATTGTCATTTGTGAGAGCTCGATCACCTGGTTTTCCTGGTGGATAAATGAGTTTTGGAGTTTGTCCATTTGGACCCCACTCCAAGTGTTGTAGTCCTTCGGTTGGTTTTTCAACATAGGAAGGAATTTGATTTTCACTTGGCTCATCCGTCGTCACCAGACCTGGAGTTTCTGGAATAGCTGGTGTAGTTGGAGTTTCCGGTTTTGGTTGCTCAGATGGTTGCTCTGGTTTTGGTTCAAATGGATTGAATTCTCCCTCTGCACCATTATCGATTGGTGGATTTTCTGGAAGTTCAATTGAACCTGGCACCTCTGGTTTTGGATCTTCAGATGGTTGTTCTGGCTCAACCGGTGTTGGTGTCGGAACATCTGGTTTCGGTTCTTCAGATGGTTGTTCTGGCTTGTCTTCCGGAGCTGGTGTTGGTTGCTCTGGCTCAGATGGTGTTGGTGCTGGAACATCTGGTTTTGGTTCTTCAGATGGTTGTTCTGGTTGGCTTGGAGTTTCTGAATTGTCAGTAGAATTCTTCACCAATACCCACTTGCCATCTTGGTAATAGTAATAGTCACCATTATCTAACACATAGTAATGATAGCCATTTTCGTAACGATAATGTGGGTCATTTTCCAAATTATTAGTAGATGAGTTGTTGTTATTTGTCAACGGTTTCCATTCACCATCACGGTAGATGCGGTAGCTACCATCGCTCATACGATAGTAGTGATTCCCATTCCAGTAAATGTAATTTTCATCGTTTGCAAGGTTGTTATAGTTATTCCAACCATTGTAGCCATAATTGTTGTTCCAGTTGTTGTAACCGTAGTCATAATTCCAGTTATTATAGCCGTTGTTGTTCCAGTTGTTGTAACCGTAGTTATAATTCCAGTTATTATAGCCATTGTTGTTCCAGTTGTTGTAACCGTAGTTATAATTCCAGTTATTATAGCCGTTGTTGTTCCAGTTGTTGTAACCGTAGCTATAATTCCAGTTATTATAGCCGTAATTGTAACTTGGGTAATAGCTATTGTAGCTGTAGTTTCTTACACTATTATAAGCTGCGTTTCTGCTACTACGATTAGAATTACGATAATTTGTACGATTGTTACGCGTTGTATAGTAACTATTATTTCCATACCAATTGTAATCAGCATGAGCTTCACTTGGTGCAAAACTTGGAAGCATCGTTGCTGCTGTTAAAATAGAACCCGCTAGATAGGTGTATTTTTTTCTCATTTTTAACCTCTTTAGTCTATGATTTCAAAATAAAGACAACATAAAATTTGGAAAGCAGTTGTGCACGTATATTATGGTATAGCCTCAAAATCATTGTAAATTCTTGAAATCAACTTGTTTATAGGCCTGAAATAAACAAGTTGACTACCTGTCTACTTAAAAGCAAAAAAAATAAAAATCATTTTACAATGTTGACTACCTGTCTACTTAAAAGCAAAAAATAAAAATCATTTTACAATGACATGAGGCACTTCATATTTATTCGCTTTCTAGATTCATTCTAACATATCAATTTTTAAACGTCAAATATTTTGATAAAAGACACAAAAAATCAAATATATTGGTAATATATATATTTTTAAACATTTTTTTGCAAGCACTAACATTTCTTATTTTCACTCGCAAAAAAATATAAAACGTTTCCTTTTTAAAAAAATAGAATAAATATGCTATTAATAATTAGTGGTAGTTGTGATTACGTTCGGATTCTACCAATATACCATAAAAAGCCTTGCTTGGATTCTCCATCCAAGCAAGGCTTTATTTCATCTATTCTATTTTTCTTTGTGTCGCTCATATGCTCTCATCTGACGCTGAATCTCTTTTTGAATCGCAGCTTCTGGTGCATACTTCTCCTCCCAGTCATCTGGCTTGAGGATTTTGTGCGTAATAGGATCAAAATGAGCTTTTCCATCAGGGAAAATTTTCCCCATATTGGCCTCATGAACAATATCAAAAATACGCTCTGGATCGACTCCCATCAAGACAAAACTGCCATAGGTAAAATACAAGGTATCAATCAAGGCATCAACCTGCCCAATTAAATCTTGCTTAGCAGGTGTCTTATTCGCCACCTTATCTGCTGCTTTATCAAGCGCCTCATGCATACTTGCAAGCGACTGCTGGAATTCTTCCTCCGAAGAACTTGCCGCACGAACGAATTCTACTAATTCTTCGATTTTAAAGTCGGCTCGGTGCGTTGCGCCTTCAATATCCCAAGCTTGCGGTTCTTCTTGAGTCCGTTCATCCATCATATGGTGGAAGGTCTTGACCTTATTAAAGTGATAGTCTCGACTAACAAATACTTTTTCAGAAGCCAGAACACCAAAGTGCTCGAGCGCCTTATGAATTCCGTCTTGCTGGTTACTAGCCGTAATATGCTTGGCAACCTCTTTAACACTGCTGCTACCATTCCCCATGGCAACTGACATGCCGACACCGGCTAGCATTTCTAGGTCATTATCTGAGTCTCCAAAAGCCATGACTTGATTGAGGTCAAAACCATACTCTTTCCCAACTCGACGAATCCCTTCCAACTTGGAGTTCCCCTGGTTGATGATATCCGCTGCAAAGGGATTGCTTCGAGTTAATTTCAAGTCTTCAAAATCAGCTGCTGCCTTCTCAGATTCTTCTGGCGTCATCAGCATCAAAACTTGATAAATGGGTTGATTAATCAAGTTAAGCAAGTCGTCTTCCTTTTGAGGAACTGCCTTGCTAACCATCCGATTAAAAGAGCGACTAACGGTTCTTGTCAGCACAGTCGGGATAAAACGACTAACCAGTTGGGAAAAGGAGCCGAGACCAAATGACATAATCTTCGAACCAACAACGGCATGCTCGGTTCCAAGAGCGATTTCTTTACGCTCCTTTTTAGCATAAGCAATCAGTTTACGCAGGCTTGACTTAGCAATCGGGCTTGCAAAGAGCACCTTTTCTTTATTAAAAATGTATTGGCCGTTGTAGGTCACCGCAAAATCCAAGTCCAAGTCTTCCATCAATTCCTTGACAAAAAACGGCCCTCGTCCTGTCGCTACTCCAACAAGCACTCCTTGCTCTTTGACAATCTTAATCGCGTCCTTAGTGGATTTCAAAACACTCTTGCGATCGTTGACTAGCGTTCCATCGATATCAAAAAAAACAGCCTTGACTTCCATCCTGTCCCATTCTCCCCTTTTGTGTTACAATGATTATACCACATTTCAGAAAGAGTGAGTAATTCATGCCTAAGAAAATCCTTGTTTTACATACAGGTGGGACTATTTCCATGCAAGCAGACGCTTCTGGCGCAGTTGTGACCAGCCAGGACAATCCCATGAACCATGTCACCAATCCTCTTAAAGGGATAGAGGTCCATGCCCTAGACTTTTTTAACCTACCGAGTCCCCATATCAAACCCAAGCATATGCTTGCACTCTATCATAAAATTAAAGGGGAAGCTGATAACTACGATGGTGTTGTCATCACACATGGTACAGATACCTTAGAAGAAACAGCTTACTTCCTTGATACCATGAAAATCCCCAACATGCCCATCGTTCTAACAGGAGCTATGCGTAGTTCCAACGAACTCGGTAGCGATGGCGTTTATAACTATCTGAGTGCTTTACGAGTCGCCAGCGATGACAAATCAGCTGACAAGGGTGTTCTGGTCGTCATGAACGATGAAATCCACGCAGCTAAGTACGTCACAAAAACCCATACCACCAACGTCGGGACCTTTCAAACTCCTACTCACGGGCCTCTCGGTCTCGTCATGAAGCAAGAAATCCTCTACTTCAAAACAGCCGAGCCACGAGTTCGCTTTGATCTTGATTGCATACAAGGTCTGGTGCCTATCATCTCCGCTTATGCAGGTATGACTGATGAATTGATTGACATGCTGGATTTAGAGCACCTAGATGGGCTAGTCATTCAAGCTTTTGGAGCTGGAAATGTTCCCAAAGAAACAGCCCAAAAATTAGAAACTCTCCTCCAAAAAGGAATTCCAGTTGCCTTGGTTTCACGTTGCTTTAACGGGATTGCCGAGCCCGTCTACGCCTACCAAGGGGGGGGAGTGCAGTTGCAAGAGTCTGGCGTTCTCTTTGTCAAAGAACTCAACGCTCAAAAAGCTCGCCTCAAATTATTAATTGCCCTTAATGCTGGACTAAAAGGACAAGCCTTAAAAGACTATATGGAAGGCTAATCCTCTTCTCTAGAACGCAAAATCAGGAAATCTTCACGATTCCCTGATTTTTTCTATTTACGTTTTCGTGTAGAGCGACGTTCTGTCAAACCATGAGGTAGGAGAACTTCACGTTCTTCCAACTCTTCCTTATGCATAATCTTAGTCAACATACGCATGCTGATAGCACCTAAGTCATAAAGAGGTTGGGCAATAGTAGTCAAGTTTGGACGAGTGAATCGTGCAATCTGAGAGTCATCTGTCGTGATGATTTCAAACTCTTCTGGCACAGATACACCATGGTCAGCCAAACCATTTAGGACACCTGCTGCCAATTCATCACCTGTTACAACTGCGGCTGTAGCTTGTGATGAAATCAAGCGTTCTGCCAAGGCATAACCATCGTCATAGCTGTATTTTGATTCAAAGACCAAACCCTCGCTATAAGAATGTCCAGCTTTTTTCAAGGCTTCCTTATAACCGATCAAACGAACCTTGCCATTGATATCATCGACGAGTGGTCCACTCACAAAAGCAATTTTCTCATTTTCTTTGAGAAGATAGCTCACGGCATCAATCGTTGCTTGTTTGTAGTCGATATTCACACTTGGAAGTTGGTGTTCGACATCCACAGTACCAGCAAGAACAACCGGTGTCCGTGAACGAGAAAACTCTGAACGAATCTTTTCAGTCAAGTGATAGCCCATAAAGATAATCCCATCTACTTGTTTTGAAAAGAGAGTGTTAACCACTGAAACTTCCTTTTCATCATCCTCATCACTATTTGCTAGGACAATGTTATACTTGTACATTTCAGCAATGTCGTCAATTCCCTTAGCAAGCGTTGAGAAATAACCATTGGTAATGTTAGGAATCACAACTCCGACTGTCGTTGTTTTCTTGCTAGCCAAACCACGTGCTACCGCATTTGGACGATAGTCCAAGCGATCAATCACTTCTAGGACTTTTTTTCGAGTGTTCTCTTTAACATTCTTGTTGCCATTAACGACACGGCTAACTGTTGCCATTGAAACTCCTGCTTCACGGGCAACGTCATAAATCGTTACTGTATCATCTGTGTTCATTCCGTTTCCTTTCTATATTGAAAACTTCGCTTTCACGCATCTACTTACTCCATTTTATCACTTATTGTAAACACTTTCAAGTATTTTTTAGAGAAACTTTGAAAAAATTTCACAGTTTATTCCCATTTTGAAAAAGCAAGTAGGATTTCTTGATTTTTAAGACATTTTGCTGTATGATAAGGAAAATAAAGGGGGAGGAAAACATGGCTTTTACAAATACACAGAGACGATCCGCTAGTTTTGGCGTCGTGACCAGCTTGCCTGATGATGTCATTGACTCTTTATGGTATATTATCGATCATTTCCTGAAAAATGTCTTTGAATTAGAAGAAGAACTTGAGTTTCAACTGCTCAACAATAAGGGGACCATCACCTTCCATTTTTCTAGCCAGCATCTTCCGACTAGCATCGATTTTGATTTCAATCATCCTTTTGATCCGCTTTACCCTCCTAGGGTCCTTGTTTTAGACTTGGACGGCAGAGAAACCATCCTCCTTCCAGAAGAAAATGACCTATTTTAAAAACTCTAGCTTCTCGGCGCAAACTGCTGAGGAACTAGAGTTTTCTTTTTCTAATAAATGGATCGACTAACAACTAGACCATTGGGTTTTGTATACTCTAAATCAAGGTAATCCTGATAAGTCCCTGGCACAATGAAACCTTGGGGACTCAATATATCAGTCCCAGCTTTTCCTACGATAGAGTCTGCCAGCAAGACACAATTGGTACTGAGAACAAAGTAGGTCTTAAACTCGGATGAGCTGAATTTATAGAGGGTCGCATCTGCTTCCTCTTTCAGTTGGTAGGAGTAGGTATGCTTGACCTCTCCCTCTCTTCTTTTCATCAACTGCGAACTTGGTTCCCAAGGAATTAACAGGTCTTCTATCTCCGCTAAACGCGCTTGGATAGCTGCTTTCTGTTGGTCCGTCAAACTCAGACCATAAGCAAACAAGGTCTTCTGACTTTCCCTCTTACAGAGTTCGATGTATTTCTCCCGATTGGCCTTAAACAAAACACCGTCTCCAACCATACCAAATAAACGCTCCGAGTGGGGATCATAGGAACCATAGGAAATAACCTTCCCTTGATAACAAATATCCACATGTCCCATGGCGAGGAAGAAGGAGGTTTCTGAGGTATGGATAAAAATTTCCAGGTCAACCGTCTGGTCGTTTTTTCTTTCTGAATGAACTTCCCCTTCTTGACTTTCATGATTTGCCAGCCACTCATTTAGTTTTCGCAAGGTGCTGATAGGAATCAGAGCCGTCACAAAGATCGGCAGAGTCATTCGCATACGTCGTTTCAGCTTGGGATTGTTTTCTATCCTTTCAAAAAAGAATCCGTCCCGGAGGCTACTGGCTCCTAGCATGAGCAAGTAAAATCCAAGCAAGAGCAATTCAAAATTCGCTGCATCGTGAAAAGGAGAGATGCTATAAAGCCCGAATCCTATCATCCATACAGCATCAAAGAGATGATGGATCCGAGGATGAATGGCATTTTTTCGATAGAGAGACCAGGTCACAAGACTAATGATGCCTGTAAACAGCTGGTAGCTCGCAATGATAAAGACCAAGAGATAGAGGGCAAGATCTTGCAAAATGATAGAGTCAAACACGAGAGCCGCTACCACCAGCTTGCCCAAGGTTACAAAGATATTTTCCCGACGTTTTTTATCTTGAAACCAGCGAGTCAACAAGTGCCAAACTGCTGACAAGGAAAAGTAGGCCATCAACAACTGGTACCCCATTCGTGGAATAACTTGTCCAAATCGGATCAAGAGAAGCCCTAAAACAATAGCAAGTAGTCCCTCCCCGATACTCTTCCACTTGCTATAGGTCTCGGAAAGCTTAGGCATTTCCTTGCTCCAACTGGTCAACCAAATAACGAATTGGTTGCTTTAGGATCGGATGGATAAAATGGGGAGCTATTTCCACTAACGGCTCAAGAACAAAGAGGCGTTCTGCTATATAAGGATGAGGCAAGATGAGGTTGTCTGTATAAACGATCTGGTCCTCCACAAAGAGCAAGTCCAAATCAATCAAACGAGGCCCCCAATGCACCTCTCGAACCCGTCCCATTTCTGACTCAATGGCTAATAATGTTTCTAACAAGACTGGAGCCGGTAGCCAGGTTTCTACTTCAATCACCTGATTGGCAAAGCTATCCTGTTCCACACCACCCCAAGGTTCCGTCGTCAAAACACTGGACTCTTTGAGAATATGGATGCCACGAGCTCGCAGGTTGTCAATGGCTTTTCCCAAGTTTGCTTGCTTGTCCCCCATATTGCTTCCTAGAGCGATAAAAGCCCGCTGCTTACGACGGTGAATGGTCACCGAGCAAGTATCTAGTGGCAAATGCACTGGAGCCCAAGGTTTTTTTAGTTCCAACTCAATCTCTTGGACAAGAGGATAAGTCTCAAAGGTACGTTCAACTAGTTTGTAGGCTACCGTTTCAATCAAGTCCTCAGTGCTTTCCTGAAACCAAGTCGTCCACTGCTGACACAATTCTCCGTAATGGATAGAAGCTGTCAAATCCAATTCTGTAGCCGTCTTGGTCATATCATAAGATAAGCTTGCGGAAATAACAAACTTCTGCCCCAATTCCTTCTCACTAGGGAAAAGACCATGATAGGCAAAAATTTCCAAATCTTTAATCTGCAGTTGATCCATAACTAGTCCTTTCTAGAAAAATCCGCCCAAAGCGGATTCTTTTTATACTCAATGAAAATCAAAGTGCAAACTAGGAAGCTAGCCGCAGGCTGCTCAAAACACTGTTTTGAGGTTGCAGATGGAAGCTGACGTGGTTTGAATTTGATTTTCGAAGAGTATTATAGTCCCATTAGACGATAAGCCTGATCTCGGAGGTCCTTATCTGTTTCAAACACACCTCGAGCTACTGTCGTCAAGGTTGCAGTGCCTGGTTTTCTGACACCACGCATGCTCATACACATATGTTCTGCCTCAATGACAACAAAGGCTCCTTTAGCACCCAGATAGTCCATCAAGGCATCGGCCACTTCGATATTCAACCGTTCTTGAATCTGTGGTTTTTTAGAATAAACTTCAACCGTACGGGCAAGCTTGGACAAGCCTGCCACACGGCCATCTGGAATGTAGGCAATGTGCGCTCTACCATAAAATGGCAAAAAGTGGTGCTCACACATAGTATGGAAAAAGATATCCTTTTCCACTACCATATTGTCATCAATAATCTCAAAGGATTTTGACAAATGTTCCTCCGCAGTCTGACCAAGACCTGAAAAAATCTCTTGGTACATACGGGCTACACGAGCAGGTGTTTCCTGCAAGCCCTCGCGGTTAGCGTCCTCACCGACAGCCTCAATAATCATTTTTACAGCTGCTTCAATCTTTTGTGTATCCATTCTCGTTCTTCCTCTCCATCAGATAGGCTCTCACTTGGCTCAAGAAATACAAGGAACCTGTGATAATCCTAACTGTTTGTTTCTCTTCATTTTTATCTGTCAATTTCTGCTCTAGAAAATCCTGCCAACTTTGGTAATTGAGGTTTCTAGACTTGGCTGTCTCTTTCAGCACGCTTTCATCCGTCGCCCGACTATCGTCAAAATGGGTTACAGTCAATTGACTATCTGGCACCGTTTCTAGCAAGTCCAACATATCGTCCAAGGCCTTGGTTTTGATGCAGGTAAAGAGGATTTCCTTATGATAATCCGCAAAGCGTTCTTGCAAGGTTGCTAATAAAGCCTTTACGGCATGGGGATTATGGGCCCCATCCAAAAGCAACAAGGGGTCACTAGACACGACCTCCAAACGTCCAGGCCAACTTGTTTCCTCCATGGCTTGAGCGACCAAGTCATTACTTGCTAATTCTCGCCCAATCTCCTGACAATAAGTGTCTAGGAGAGCAAGCGCCATCCCCGCATTCTCTATCTGGTGCAAACCAAGCAGACCTGTTTGAAAGCGACCTGTTCTGACAGAACTGGTATAATCAAAGATTTCACCCGCTACCACGCTTTCTTGATGACGAACCTGGTAATCACTTCCATAGGCAAGTCTAGGTGCATTTTTAGCTTCTGCAATAGGGTCGATCACAGTCAAGGCTTCAGGAACAATATGACCTGTCACCAAGGGAATACCTTGTTTGACAATACCTGCCTTCTGCTCCGCTATGGCTTCCAAGGTGTCACCAAGTAGGGCCACATGATCCAGTCCAATGGTCGTAATTCCTGTTAAAATCGGCTGGCAAACATTGGTACTATCCAGAAGGCCACCCATGCCGACTTCCATGATGGCCACATCTACTAGCTCAGAGGCAAAGTAATCATAAGCTAGAGCTGTGATAATCTCAAATTCGGTTGTCCCCTGCAAATTGGTAGCAGATTCCCCCTCAAGCAACGACTGATAGTCTGCCATGAGGGCTTCTAGTCTCGCTTCTGGGATGGATTCCCCATTGATGCTAATCTGGTCTGTGTAATGAATGAGATAGGGCGAACTGAACACACCTACTCTCAGACCTAGCTTTACGAGCATATTTTTCAAAAAAGCAATGGTCGAGCCCTTGCCATTGGTCCCTCCAATATGGATAACCTTAAGTTTGAGATGGGGATTGCCTCGCAGAGCTAGGAGTTCTACCATTCGTTCCAAACCGAAATGCGGTTGGTCGGTCCGGTAGTGGGCAATCCACTGATTGTTTTGAATTTCGTTCATCTTACTTGTATTGTTTTAAATCTAAATTTTCCGCATCATCTGCCAAACGAATGGCTGACGCAATTTCAACTGCCATCCTGTGGCTGGCTACATCATGCACGCGCACTACTTCTACACCCTGTCTCGCAGCGATGCTGGTTACATGAGCAGAAGCGGTGTCCCGATTGCGGAAACCGACTTCCGTCTCAGGATTGACTTCAAAGCCATTCTCCTCAAGAATATTGATAACAAACCGCTTACGCGAAACACCAAGAAAGATTGGATAGCCCTGCTGATGCAATTTGTCAAGGTCACGTAGAAGGAGTAGATTTTCTTTCTTGGTCAGACCAAAGCCAATTCCTGGATCCAGCAGGATATTTTCTCTTGCTATCCCAGCTTGATTGGCTCTCGCTAGAGCTCGTTCAAAGAAAGCCTTCATCAAATCTTCGATTGGCATTTTTTCAAAGTCAGCTAACTCTTCCTCTGTAAAAGCTTGTCCAAAACCAAAATGAGGAAATATGAGCGAACTAGGGTGCTGAGGTCGAGCCATGACTGGATTAAACATGATAACCACTTTCGCTCCAGCCTTAGCAACCACATCCGCCATTTTCTCATCTCCCATGAGACCAGTGATATCATTGACCAAATTGGCACCAGCTTTCAAAGCAGTCTCTGCCACCTGACTTTTCCAAGTATCGATGGAAATGAGAACATCACTTTCCTCACGGATAGCTTTAATCACTGGAACAACACGCTGGATTTCCTCTTCTATCCCAACATAGCTACTGCCCGGCCGAGTTGCCGGCCGAGTTGATTCTCCACCGATATCTAGCATGCTCGCTCCTTCTGCTATCAATTTACGAGCCTGCTGGAGTGCCTGCTCAAGAGCAAAAAACTGACCACCATCTGAAAAGGAATCTGGCGTCACATTGATAATTCCACAAATGGCTGTTTTTTCGCGGTTGACTTTATTGGACATAACGGTTACTCCCTTAAGGTTCTCTACCATATTATCTTTCTATTTTACCATAAAAAGAAAAAAGATGGACACTTTAGTATTCATCTTTTCCAAGTAGGCCAATGGTTTAGAATGATAGACCTAGATTTCTACTAATCAATACCAATAAGGCCAACAAACAAAATGCAATACCATTGAGAATCATATGAAGCAAAATGGACATCTCTAAACGCTCAGTCTTATAGGCTGTCCAAGTCAAAACCGTTGACATTCCTCCATAAATAATCACAGAAGGTAGATTGGTTGGCATATGGAGCAAGGCAAAGACAATTGCACCAACAACAAAACCTAGTTTTTCTTTTCCACGGAAGATCTTTTTAGGAATAATTCCGCGACACAAAATTTCCTCACAAATCGGAGCAATCAAGACTAGTAGGAAGAAAGTTGAAATCAAAGAGCTATTCTGAACTAAACCATTCAGTATTGATTGGTTATTGGTTGTTCCCTCATTTGTTAGTCGAAGCAGGAGTGAACCCAAGAGATTTGTCGCAAAAATCACCAGATAACTCAGTACCAAGCGAGCCAAGTCTTTTGCCTTAAAAAAGGATAGATTAAAAGTAGCAAGTTGTGTTTTTCGTGCGCCAATAATGAATACAATCAAAACGACTATGGATAGGGCACCAACTAAGAGCCCTGACTGTAAAATCGGAAACTGATTGCTAGCTAAAAATAAAGCAAGTCCTATGGGAAATTGAGATAGAACAAAAGCTACCAAAAGGATGATCACCCATTTCCCTCTGTTTAAAACCTCTTGCCAAATCGTCTTATCTTTCATGATGTACCTCCTTATAATTAAAAAGGGGAGACTCCCCTTTTTCTATTATACCATTTATAGCGCCATACTGATATAGTTAAGGATAAACAAGGCATCCAAAATCCAAATCATCACGTGCACATCCTTGGCTTGACCTTTGACAACTTTTGTCAAGGTGTATGTCAAGAAACCAACAGCAATCCCTTGTGTGATAGAGTAGCTGAATCCCATAAAGATAGATGTGAAGAAGGCAGGAACCGCTTCAGCCATATCATCCCAAGGGATATTTTTCAAGTTAGAAAGCATCATGATACCGACGATGATCAAAATTGGTGCTGTTGCAGCTGTCGGAACAATCGCTAGAAGTGGGCTAAAGAAGCTAGATAGAGCAAAACAGATCGCAACCACTAGGGCTGTCAACCCAGTACGTCCACCAGCGCCGATACCCGCCGCAGATTCAACATAGGTCGTAACGTTTGAAGTACCTGCAATGGCACCTACTGAAGTTGCCACCAAGTCAGAGTAAAGAGCCTTGTCCAATTTAACTGACTCATGGTTTTCCCCACTTGTCGCAACGATACCAACTTTTTCACCCGTACCGATAAGAGTACCGATTGTATCAAAAATATCCGTTAGTGAGAAGGCAAGAATAGCCATCAAGGTTTCTGGTAAACGTGAAGTGTTTGAAATCAAAGATCCTAAACCTTCTGAACCAAGAGCAGCACCAAACAAAGTTCCTAAATCATTAACCGCTGCTGAAAGATTATTGCTAGCAAAGTCAATCCCTGATAATTTGACAACACCAACAGCAATGGCAAGGACTGTCGTTGTTAAAATAGAAAGAATGATTCCACCCTTGATGCCTTTAACAACAAAGAAGATGGTAATAGCCAGACCTGCAAGAGCCACCAATACGGCTGGAGTATTGAAGTCTACCAATCCTGGAACAGCTGCTGAGTTTGCAGTAAGTGCAGCTTGAGCCTTGTCTGCTCCTTCACCTGCTACCGTATAAGTTCCTGGATCGATTGAGAATTTCAAGAGACCAGCATTCTTAATCCCAACATAGGCAAGGAAAACACCAATACCAGCCGAAATAGCTGAACGAAGTGTTGTTGGAATAGATTCGATGATCATTTTACGAACATTTGTTAAGGTAATAATCAGTGAAATAATTCCACAAATGAAGACCATACCAAGAGCTTCTTTCCAAGTATAGCCCATCCCAAATACAACTGTAAATGTAAAGAAGGCATTTAGTCCCATACCTGGTGCTTGTGCGTAGGGCAAATTAGCATAGAAAGCCATCATCAAAGTACCGACTACAGAACCGATAATCGTTGCCAAGAACACACCTTGAACAGGCATACCCGTTTGGGAAAGCATTTGAGGGTTTACAAAGAGAATATAACTCATTGCAAAGAATGTTGTTAAACCAGCAAGCACCTCTGTACGGACATCTGTCCCGTGCTCTTTTAGTTTAAATAGTTTGTCCATCTTTAATCTCCTTTTGTTTTTTACGAACAATATTAGTATTATATCATTTATCATTCACCTTTTCAATATGTTTGTTTGATTTATTTAATAAATCAAAGCAACTGTAGTTTTTGTTCTTGTCTGCTTTTCTTCCTTCTTTTTGATATAATAGAAGACATCTTATCTGGAAACGACTAGGAAGGTTTATATGACTAAAAAAATTATCGCAGTCGATTTGGACGGAACCCTGCTGAATAGTGAAAGCAAGCTCTCCGATTTCACCAAAGAGACAATCAAAAAAATTTCAGAAAAAGGACACCATGTCATCATCACGACAGGTCGTCCGTATCGTATGGCAAAAGACTTCTACCGTGAGCTAGAATTGCATACTCCCATGATTAACTTTAATGGTTCTCTTACCCATCTACCAGGACAGGCTTGGGCGCATGAAAAGTGCTTGACTTTGGACAAAAAATATCTCCTAGACATGGTCAAGCGCACGGAGGACATCCAAGCTGATTTTATTGCAGGAGAATATCGAAAAAAATTCTATATCACGACACCGAATGAAGAAATTGCAGATCCTAAACTATTTGGCGTAGAGAACTTCCGGCCAGAAAATCAATTCAAACCTGAACGAGTAACCAAAGATCCCAACTGCATCCTCTTGCAAACAAGGGCTGAAGACAAATACGCTTTAGCGGACGAAATGAATCGTTTTTATCAGCACCAACTAGCTATCAATACCTGGGGCGGTCCCCTCAACATCCTCGAGTGTACTCCCAAAGGTGTAAACAAGGCATTTGCTCTAGAGTACTTGCTCAATGTGATGAATCGTGATAAAAAAGACTTAATCGCCTTTGGTGATGAGCATAATGACACTGAAATGTTGGCATTTGCAGGCAAGGGATATGCTATGAAAAACGCCAATCCTGCTCTTCTTCCATATGCAGACGAACAACTTCCTCTGACCAACGAAGAAGATGGAGTTGCCTACACTTTACAAAATTTATTCTTATAAAAGGAAAGATTGCGACCCTGCAATCTTTCCTTTTTGTTTTCATTCCATTTTCACAAAAGCGGCTCATTTTCTGTATTTTTATATTAAATTTTCTATTACCATTTTCATTTATCTCTCAAAAACATTGATATATTAATATTTTTAAAAAGTCATTCTATGAAAACTTTTACATCTTTTTAGAAAAAGTAGTTGATTTTTATATGAAAACGGTTTATACTTAAGGTTAGGCTTAAAGTTTTCTTAAACATACAGTCAAACATTTTATAAGGAGGAATGACAATAATGAGTATCGGAATCATTATTGCGAGCCACGGCGAATTTGCTGCGGGTATTCATCAGTCAGGATCTATGATCTTTGGTGAACAAGAAAAGGTTCAAGTTGTAACCTTTATGCCAAATGAAGGTCCAGATGACCTTTACGCTAAATTCAACAACGCTGTGGCTGCATTTGACGCAGAAGATGAGGTTCTAGTATTGGCTGACCTTTGGAGTGGATCTCCATTCAACCAAGCTAGCCGCGTGATGGGAGAAAATCCAGAACGTAAGTTTGCCATCATCACAGGACTGAACTTGCCGATGTTGATCCAAGCCTACACAGAGCGCCTTATGGACGCGAATGCAGGTGTGGATAAAGTCGCTGCGAATATCATTAAAGAAGCCAAAGATGGCATCAAGGCTCTTCCAGAAGAGCTTAACCCAGTTGAGGAAGTTGCAAGTGCTGCAGCTACTCCAGTTGCCCAAGCTGCTATTCCAGAAGGAACAGTTATCGGTGATGGTAAACTGAAAATCAACCTTGCTCGTCTAGACACTCGTCTCCTTCACGGTCAGGTTGCCACTGCTTGGACTCCAGATTCAAAAGCGGATCGTATTATCGTTGCTTCAGACAACGTTGCAAACGACGATTTGCGTAAAGAATTGATCAAACAAGCAGCTCCAAACGGAGTAAAAGCCAACGTTGTCCCAATTCAAAAATTGATCGACGTTGCAAAAGACCCACGTTTCGGCGAAACTCATGCCCTTATCTTGTTTGAAACTCCACAAGATGCACTTCGTGCTATCGAAGGTGGCGTACCAATCAAGACTCTTAACGTTGGTTCTATGGCTCACTCAACAGGTAAAACAATGATTAACAACGTTTTGTCTATGGACAAAGAAGACGTTGCAACCTTTGAAAAAATGCGTGACCTCGGTGTTGAATTTGACGTACGCAAAGTACCAAACGACACGAAAAAAGATTTGTTTGACTTGATTAAGAAAGCAAACGTTCAATAATTTTAATCTGTTTCTATCATTTTTGAAAACAGGATTAAATACTTCATTAAAACTAAATAGAAAAGGAATAAAACCATGTCAGATATTTCAATCATTTCTGCTATCTTGGTTGTAGTTGTTGCCTTCCTTGCAGGTCTTGAAGGTATCCTCGACCAATTCCAATTCCATCAACCAATCGTCGCATGTACCCTTATCGGACTTGCAACTGGTAACCTCGAAGCAGGTGTTATGCTTGGTGGATCTCTTCAAATGATTGCCCTTGGTTGGGCAAACATCGGAGCTGCCGTAGCTCCTGACGCTGCTCTTGCATCTGTTGCCGCAGCGATCATCTTGATCAAAGGTGGTAACTTTACTACTGATGGTATCGCCGTTGCAACAGCAACAGCTATCCCTCTTGCCGTAGCTGGACTTTTCTTGACAATGATTGTTCGTACAATCTCAGTTGCCTTAGTTCACTCAGCTGATGCTGCTGCTAAAGACGGAAACATTGCAGCTGTTGAGCGTGCTCACTTTGTTGCACTTCTTCTTCAAGGTCTTCGTATTGCGATTCCTGCAGCCTTCCTTATTGCTATCCCTGCTTCTGCTGTTCAAGACGCTCTTGGTTTGATGCCAGACTGGTTGAACGGTGGTATGGCTGTCGGTGGTGCTATGGTCGTTGCCGTTGGTTACGCTATGGTTATCAACATGATGGCAACTCGTGAAGTATGGCCATTCTTCGCTATCGGTTTTGCACTTGCTGCGATTTCTCAATTGACTTTGATTGCCCTTGGTGTCATCGGTGTTGCCCTTGCCTTCATCTACCTTAACCTTACAAAACAAGGTGGAAACGGTGGCGGCGGAGCTGCGACTTCTAACGACCCAATCGGTGATATCCTAGAAGACTACTAGAAAGGGGATCAATCATGGCTGAAAAAATTCAATTATCAAAATCAGATCGTCAAAAAGTTTGGTGGCGTTCACAATTCCTTCAAGGTTCTTGGAACTACGAACGTATGCAAAACTTGGGTTGGGCTTACTCATTAATCCCAGCTATCAAAAAATTGTACACTAAAAAAGAAGACCAAGCGGCTGCTCTTGAGCGTCACCTTGAGTTCTTCAACACTCACCCATACGTAGCTGCTCCTATCATGGGGGTTACTCTTGCACTTGAAGAAGAGCGCGCTAACGGTGTAGAAATCGATGACGCGGCTATCCAAGGGGTTAAAATCGGTATGATGGGACCTCTTGCTGGTATCGGTGACCCAGTATTCTGGTTTACAGTTCGTCCTATCCTTGGAGCCCTTGGTGCATCACTTGCTGCATCTGGTAACATTGTTGGTCCCCTTCTCTTCTTCTTTGGATGGAATGCTATCCGTATGGCCTTCCTATGGTATACACAAGAGTTCGGTTACAAAGCTGGATCTGAAATCACTAAAGACATGTCTGGTGGTATCTTGAAAGACATCACCAAAGGAGCATCTATCCTTGGTATGTTCATCCTTGCCGTTCTTGTACAACGTTGGGTATCTATCAACTTTACTGTGAACCTTCCAGGTAAACAATTGGCAGAAGGAGCTTACATCAACTTCCCAGAAGGCGCTGTAACAGGTGGAGAATTGAAGGGAATCCTTGGTCAGGCCCTTAGTGGTTTGAGCTTGGATAGCGTTCAACCACAAACCCTTCAAGGTCAGTTGAACTCATTGATTCCAGGATTGATGGGACTTCTCCTTACTTTCCTTTGCATGTGGTTGCTTAAGAAAAAAGTATCACCAATCGCAATCATCCTTGCTCTCTTTGCAGTAGGTATCGCAGCTCGTTTCTTCGGTATCATGTAATCCAAGCAATTGAGAATATAGATAAAAAAGAATCAGGTTTATTACCTGATTCTTTTTGTGTATCAATTTTTTCTTCTAGTCAGATAATGCAAGCCTCCAATCACCACTGCTAGGATGGCTACATAGACGACTTGACTGGTTTCTAGAGGTACAAAAGTTCCTTGCAAGATAAAGGTGTTGGCAAGCACTCCTACAAAGGCTGCAAGGCTCAAAAACGTGAGCAAGACTAGTTTGTATCGATTAAATGGCAGACTGACCTTGGCAACTAGACACAAACCATTGATTAAAGCAAGTAGGAAGCAAATAAATTTGACCTGACCTGGGACAGTGATAAAGAAGTTCGTCAGGAGAACACTAGCAATCAGAATGCCTCCACCAATCGCCGCGTTGGTTAGGATATCTCTCATAAAGTGAGTGCTAACCTTTTCTTTATTGGACTCAAAAGTTAGGAAGAAAGATGGAATCCCAATCGTAATGGCTGAAATGATTGTAAACTGAATGGGGATAAAGGCGAATTCCAAACCAAATATCACACTCAAAATCGCAAACACGATGGAGAAGAAGGTCTTTGTTAGAAAGAGAGAGGCTACCTTTTGGATGTTATTGATGACCCGGCGACCTTCCATCAAGATATCATAGAATACTGCAAAGTCATCAGTGAGAAAAACAATATTGGACACACTTTTGGCTGCACTCGTAGCCCCCTTCATGGCAAAACTAATATCTGCTTTCTTGAGTGCCAGAACATCGTTAACTCCATCGCCACTCATGGCAACTGTTTTACCAGCCTTTTGCAAAATAGTCACCATCTTTTGCTTCTGTTCAGGTGTTACCCGACCAAAGATATCGTGGTCCAAGACCACTCTTTCAAAGTCCTCATCACTAACCTTGGTCATATCAATCGCACGGGCTGATTCTTTAAATCCTGCCTTACGAGCCACCCCATATACAGCCACATGATTATCCCCACTGATAATCTTCACTTCAACACCTTGAGATTCGAAATAGTCAAAGGTTTCCTGGGTATTGTCCTTAATCTCATCTGACAAAACGACGTGGCCTAATAGTTCCATATCGGCTGGACTTGTAATCTGGTCCTTACTATGAGCGAGCGATAAGATTCGAAAACCTTGCTGTTTGAGATGTTCATAGTAAGGATCCATCGCTTGGGTAAAACCTAGAAATTCATAGGCTCCGAAGAAATAGGTCCCACCCTCTTTTACTTGGACAAAGGAATACTTGTTTTTGCTTGAAAAGGCACCGACTTCTTGAACTTCCCACTTTTTCTCACAGGTTAAGTAAGTCTTCAGAGCCCGCGAAGTTGCATTTTCATCCTCGAAATAAGCCAGATAAGAAGACAGTTTCTCTGCTACATTAGCATCCATTTCTTGGACCTTCATATTACCAGTCGTGATGGTTCCAGTCTTATCAAAACAAAGAACATCTACACGCGCCAAGGTCTCTACACAGTATAGTTCCTGCACTAAAACCTTCTTTTTAGCCAGCTTCATGGCTGCTACTGCTAGGGACACACTAACTAGGAGAATCAATCCCTCTGGAATCATGCCGACCAAGGCACCAGAACTTCCCAAGACAATCTCAACATAAGTTCGCCCTAGACTAAAACCTCTGACATAGAGCAGAATGGCAACTGGCACCAGCAGGATAGAGACGATTTTTAAAATCTTATCCATATAATCGCGCAGTTGAGAAGGGTATTTTTTGAATTCCTTGCTGGATTTTGCAAGTTTGTTGATATAACTATCGGGACCCACAGCTGTAGCAAGGACCAGACAAGTACCGCTGACAACATTGCTTCCGCTCATCAGCTTGTCACCAACTGTTTTAAAGACCGAATCACTCTCACCCGTCAGCAAGGACTCATCTACTTCAATATTCCCTTCCAACACTTCTGCATCTACAGGTACCTGATCTCCCAGATTGAGATGCAGATACTCGCCCAGTACGATGTCCTCTGGATCAATCTCAATCGTTTGACCATCTCGGTTGACCCTATACTTACTTTTACCAAGCAAACTTAGCTTTTCCAAAGCATTTTTTGAACGCACTTCTTGGAAAATCCCGATAGCTGTATTGATAGCAATCACGCCCAAAAAGAGCATATTCTCAAATCGCAAGGTTGTGGCTACCAGAACTGCCAGAGCCAAGTTCATAGCATTAAAGAAGGTAAAGATATTTGAAAAAATGATTTCCTTGGTCGTTTTATAAGGTTTAATGTCACTGATGTTTCGTTGACGATCCTTGGTGTCTTGGCTGCTTAAATACTTCATTTCTACTCCGATATCCTTTTGTACTACTATAATAACACATATCTTTTTCTCTGTCACTTAAAGACTCAAAATAAGAAGAACTCCCTTGGTAAGCATCATCTATCGCCACTTTAAGAAGAACTTAAAAAGAGGCTAGGATTTCCCTAACCTCTTTTCTTTATGCTTTATTCTGCCAAGGCACCCATTGGATCCCATGGTGCTAACACGATTGGTTCTGCTTCATAGGCAGCTCGTTCTTCTGCTGTCAGCAATTCTTTGCGAACAACGATTTGATAGGTGTATTCGTCCATCCAAGCGTCTGAGGCAACAAAGTAACCATCTGTACCGACCTTGTCTCCCCAAGAGTTCTCAACCTTCCACTTGGTTGACTTGCCGTTTTCATCCAAATCCACACCTGTCAAGACCATGGCGTGGGTCATCAAGCTTTCGCTGTAGTCTAAACGTCCAGCCTTGTCTTGAGTCAGTTGAATGTCCATGCTTGATTCAAAGTCATAAACATCTGTCGCAAGGATTCCAGCCTTACGGTTGCTGAGTTGGCCAACATCTGAACCAAACCAAACAGTCTCACCTGTCTGCATTTGAGCAATCGCCAATTCTTTCAAGCGTTCCATTGGAACATTGATGTAGCGAACTGCACGGCTACCAACCACATTTCCTAACATCTCAACTGTGTAAGATTTGCCGTAAGGCTTGTCAGCAGTTGGAGCATTGATAACAGAAACATAATCTTCTAGAGGTAGATTGACATATTTCTTGTAAAACTCTTGTGGAGTAATCCCCTTTTCACTTTGGTAATTATTATCCTTATCGCGATAAGCAAAGTCAAATTTACGTGGTGGAAGTCCTAGTGACATGGCAAGGAAGTTAAAGATTTCCTGCAAGAGCTCTTCTTTCTTGCCTTGAACAGTTGCTTGGTCTGCACCAGAAGCGAGCAAGTCACGCAAGATTTGAGCATCTTGGCGAAGCAATTTGTTGAGAATAGCATTTAGCTCACGACTGTTGCTAGATGAGATAGACTCAGGATAAACAGACTTGGGAACGACACCGTATTTCTCAAAGAGGGCAACGACCATATCCCACTGTCCACCGTCTTGTTGAGGGGTTTGGAGTAGGAAGCTAACCTTGCGGCTCGTCAATTCTTGGTCTGCAGTCGCAATCACTTGCTCCAAGAACCAGTTTGATTTCTCATACTTGTCCCAGAAGAAGGTGTGGGCCTGAGACAATTCAAAGTTCTCCAATTTGTACTGAGAGATGAGTTTGTGGCGGAAGGTGTTGAGAGCTGCGAACATCCAGCAACGACCAGACGCTTTCTGGTTGGTCACCTTGTCCTTGGTCAAATCCAATGAGAAAACAGCTGTATTGTCTACATGGCTTTGGCGACGTTCTAGGGCTGCAAAAATTCCGTTGTGACTGGCAGCATTTTCAATCGCTTGGTATTTGACATTTGCTTCATAATTAGTAAATAATTTATCTGTAAATGATTCTTGAATAGCGTTCATAGATTCCTCCTTTTATTCTACTCTCTATTATAACTCTTTTCACAAAGGAAGCAACTGAAAAATGAAAAAGCAAGCCAAATAGACTCACCTTATTCATGTTATAGGAACTATTTCACACTAGCAAAAAGCAATTCGAGTTCTTCTTGACTAACGCGACGCCACTCACCCCTTTTCAGGTTCTCGTCTAAAATCAGTGTTCCCATCGTCAAACGTTGCAAGTCCACGACTTCCTTGCCACAGTAGGCCACCATACGCTTAACTTGATGGAACTTCCCTTCAGCAATGGTCACCCGAACCAAACTTTGATTCTTTTCTGGATCTACCGACACAATCTCCAGCTTAGCTGGCTGGCAGGTGAAGTCCTTGAGCGGAATGCCCTTGGCAAATGTCTCCACATCTTCTTGGGTCATAATACCTTTGACTTGAGCTAGATAAGTCTTATCCACATGACGTTTAGGCGAAAGAAGAGCATGGGCAAGCTGGCCGTCATTGGTCAAGAGCAGAAGACCATGCGTATCAATATCCAAGCGCCCTACTGGGAAAACTTCCTTGATCCGAGCAATATCATCCAACAAATCTAGAACCGTTCTATGCTTGGGGTCATCTGTCGCAGAAATAACTCCTTGGGGCTTGTTCATCATGTAGTAGACAAACTCTTCATACTCCAGCACTTGGCCATCAAAGCGAATTTCGTCTTTTTCTTCATTTATTTGCAGCTTTGCTGATTTTTCTTTTTTACCATTTACCGTCACGCGTCCAGCCTTGAGCAAGTTTTTGACCTCTGTCCGACTTCCCACAGCGCAGGCAACTAAAAATTTATCTAGTCTCATAAAACTATTATATCATACTCAAAAGGAGGCTGGTACAATGACCAACCTCCTTTTCTTTTCATACTCTTCAAAAATCTCTTCAAACCGCGTCAACGTCGCCTTGCCGTATAGATGTTACTGACTTCGTCAGTTCTATCTACAGTGCTTTGAGCAGCCTGCGGCTAGTTTCCTAGTTTGCTCTTTGATTTTCATTGAGTATCAGATTTAAGAAATTAACTTCCTCGTCTCCAGAAAATAGCTAAGACAATCATAGCTCCTAAAATAGCTGGGATAATGGCCGTTCCAGCTATAATTGGACCCCAAGTTCCAAAGAGCAAGTGGCCCAGAAAGGCACCAATCCAGCCGAGAAACATTTTCCCAAAGCATCCCATGCTCTCTCCACGATTGGTCAAAGCACCTGCCAAAAGTCCCACTAGGAGACCAACAAACATACTTCCAAGCATAACTTCTCCTTAAATTGCCCAGTCTCCATTACGGAAGAGTGGTACGCGTGTTCCATCCTCACGGATACCATCGATATCCATTTGATTCGAACCAATCATAAAGTCCACGTGAACATCTGAACGGTTCAGTCCTGCAGCTTCCAGCTCTTCTTCGCTCATCTCTGCACCACCAACGACGCTTGTCGCATAGGCTGCACCGATAGCCAAGTGGTTTGAAGCATTCTCATCGAAAAGGGTGTTGAAGAAGGTAATGCCTGATTGAGAAATTGGGCTTGGATCTGGTACCAAGGCACATTCACCCAAGGCACGCGCACCCGCATTTTCAAAGACAAGGTCTTTCATGACCTGATCACCCTTTTCAGCAGTAATGTCTACGATTTGACCATCCTTGAAGGTTACTTTAATCCCTTCGATGATATTTCCGTTGTAGCTAAGTGGTTTTGTAGAAGTGACATAGCCATCTGCACGACGGAAGTCAGGAGCCGTAAAGACTTCTTCTGTTGGCATATTTGGCAAGAATCCTTCACCCTGTGCATTGATGGCTCCAGCTGATTCCCAAACGTGGTTCTTTGGCAAACCAAGTGTCAAATCTGTTCCTGGCGCTGTGTAGTGAAGGGCTGAAAATTGTTCTTTATTAAGCATATCTGCCTTACTCTTGAGGATGGCTGCATGTTCTTCCCAGGCCTTAACAGGATCTTCTTCATAGACACGGCAAGTTTTGAAGATTTGGTCCCAAAGGAGATCCACTGCTTCTTCATCGCTTGCAGCATTTGGAAAGACTTTTTTAGCCCACTCAAGCCCAGCAGCGGCTGCTACAGTCCAGCTAACCTTGTTGGATTGCGTTGCGATACGCATTGCCTTCATCGCAAGTCCCATAGCTTTTGCAGAAGCTGAAAGCTTGTCAGCGTCCACACCGTTCAAGGCCCCTGGATCAGAAGAACGAACCCCAAGACGGCTAGCCTTGTTCTCCAAGAGATAGTTCATCTCAGCAATCTTGTATTCTGGCACATTGTCCAAACGCTCCATCGGTGCGTGGAGGAATTTCTCACGGTTAATCACATCATCTGTCCACTGAACGATCACCTCATGCGCACCCAAAGCATAAGCTTCTTTCACGATCAAATGTGCCAACTCACGCTGCTCCACATCGATAGAAAGAGCCAAGGTGTGATCAGGTTGCACATTAATTCCATTCGCAACCAATAATTTCGCATATTTTTCTAGATTTTCTTTAAAATTTGGTAAAACCATTCTATTCTTCCTTTTCCATTGTTATTTCTCTTTAAATAAGGACAGCAGGCTAACTGCTGCCACAGTGCCGCAAATCAAAGCGGTCATTTTCAAAATTGTATCAGGGTCAAGATCCAGCTGGTAATCAAACACCTTTTGCGCTGGCTTATCCTGAGCGGAAATGGTAAGTTTCATAAAAACCTCTTTCTATATTTTAGAAAAATTCATCAAACAAACTCAACTGGTTATCCTCTGGCATATTGCCGAGAATCCCCATTTCATCCATCTTTTCAACCAAGGTTGATGACAGCCCTCCGCGTTTGCGTAGTTCTGTTTTAGAGAGGAATTCTCCCTCTTCACGCGCACGCACCAACTGCTTAGCAACGTTCTCTCCCAGACCATCCATTGCGACAAATGGTGGGATAAGAGTGTCTCCGTCAATGATGAATTCAGTCGCATCACTACGATAGAGGTCTAACTTGCCAAACTTAAAGCCACGTTCCCACATTTCATTGACAATCTCAAGAGTTGTATAGAGGTCAATCTCCACATTGGAGGCTTCATTATTCTTCCGTTTTTCAGCGATTTCTTCCATTCTACGCTTGATGGCATCCAAGCCCGCTCCCATAGTCTTAATATCAAAAGCCTTGGCGCGGATCGAGAAGTAAGCACAGTAATAATAAATGGGATGATGAACCTTGAAATAAGCTACACGCAGGGCCATCATAACGTAGGCTGCCGCATGGGCCTTAGGGAACATATACTTGATTTTTCCACAGGATTCGATATACCACTCTGGCACCTTATTAGCCTTCATAGCCTCGATGTAGCCATTTCGCTCCTCTTCGGAAATCTTCAGCCACAAACCTTTACGTACCCGTTCCATGATGGTAAAGGCCATCTTAGGCTCGAGACCCGCATGCATGAGGTAAACCATGATGTCGTCCCGACAACCGATAACAGTCGATAGGTCCGCAATTCCTTGCTTAATCAGATCCTGGGCATTTCCCAACCAGACATCGGTACCATGGGACAGACCTGAGAGCTGAAGTAACTCCGCAAAGGTCGTTGGATGCGTCTCGTCTACCATTCCACGTACAAAGTTAGTTCCAAACTCTGGAATCCCCAGCATACCTGTTGGAGTTCCAATTTGCTCAGGAGTCACCTCAAGCACATCAGTCCCAGAAAAGAGGGCCATCACACCTTCGTCATCCATAGGAATTTCATTGGGGTCAATCCCAGACAAGTCCTGCAATTTCCGAATCATGGTCGGATCATCATGACCCAGCACATCGAGTTTGAGGACGTTCTCATCGATATCGTGGAAGTTAAAGTGAGTGGTCTGCCATTCAGCCGTCACGTCATCCGCTGGATACTGGACAGGCGTAAAATCGTAAACATCCATGTAGTTCGGAATAACGACGATTCCCCCCGGGTGTTGTCCTGTTGTCCGCTTGACACCGGCAGCACCTTGAGCAAGGCGTTCCACCTCTGCATCACGATAAAACTTCCCATAGTCTCTCTCGTAGCCCTTTACAAATCCATAGGCAGTCTTAGCAGCAACTGTACCAACCGTTCCCGCACGGAAGGCATATTCTTCACCAAAGATATCACGCACATCCAAGTGAGCGCTAGGCTGATCTTCTCCCGAGAAGTTCAAGTCAATATCGGGAACCTTATCTCCATCAAAACCAAGGAAGGTCTCGAACGGAATATCCTGCCCATTTTTGCTGAGTTTGTGACCACAGTTTGGACAATCCTTATTGGGCATATCAAAACCTGAACCGTAAGAACCATCCGTGATAAACTCGCTGTACTGACACTGACCACAGACATAGTGAGGAGAGAGAGGATTAACCTCCGTAATCCCAATCATAGTCGCAACGAAACTGGACCCAACAGACCCACGAGAACCAACCAAGTATCCCCGTTCATTGGAACGTTGCACCAGCATCTGGGAAGCCAGATAAATCACGGCAAACCCATTCCCCAGTATGGATGTTAATTCTTTTTCAATCCGCAAATCAACAATATCTGGCAGGGGATTTCCATAAATCTCAAAAGCTTTCTTATAGGTCAGCTCAGCGACCGTTTCTTCCGCCTTGTCGATGAAAGGCGTGTACAAGTCACCCTTAACGACCTCAACAGGTTCAAAGATATTTGCCAAGGCATTAGTATTTTCAATAACCAGTTTGCGAGCTAAATCTTCTCCCAGGAAGGCAAATTCATCCAACATCTCATTGGTTGTTCGAAAATGAGCCTTTGGCAGGGGAGCTGGTTGGGCATGCTCTCCGTGACCAATGGTTCGGTTAATCATAGCCCCCTGACCCAAACTACGGACGATGATTTCACGGTAAATCTCTTCTTCCGGTTCGATATAGTGGACATTTCCCGTAGCCAGAACAGGCTTACCAAGACGGTCCCCAACCTCTATCAAACTCTTAATAATGGTCTGGAGTTCCTCCATATCCTTGACTTGCTCCTTGGCGATCAATGGTGCATAGATAGCTGGTGGCATGACCTCGATAAAGTCATAATACTTGGCCACCTCAACCGCCGCATCCACACCTTGAGAAACGACTGCGTCAAAAACTTCACCCTCCGAGCAAGCAGACCCCAAAATCAAGCCCTCCCGATGGGCATCTAGAACTGTTCTGGGAATCCGTGGCACTCCTTCAAAGTACTTGGTATTGGACAAAGAAACCAATTTAAAGATATTTTTTAGACCAACTTGATTCTTGACATAGATGGTCGCATGCTTAATCCGAGCTTTTTTATAAGAATCTGGACTAATCAAATCAATGTTTAGTCTAGCTAGATCGGTCACACCATGTTTGTCTGCTACCTCTTTGATAAAGATGAAAAGCAAACGACCAGTAGCTTCCGCATCGTAGTTGGCCATGTGGTGGTGTTCAAGTGCCACACCAAAACGCTTGGTCAAAGGCCCCAAACCATGACGTTTATACTCAGGATAGAGGTTTCTAGCAAACTCCAGCGTATCGATAACTGGCTGGCTAATCTTAGGCAGACCATGGCGCTCATAGTTGGCATTCATAAAGCCAACGTCAAAGGTCGCATTGTGGGCAACTAGGACCGTATCCTTGCAGAATTCTTGGAATTCTTGCAGAACTTGTTCTAGCGGTTTGGCATTTTTGACATGATCATCTGTAATACCAGTCAACTCAGTAGTAAAGGCAGACAAAGGGTGCCCAGGATTGATAAATTCATCAAATTCGGCAATGACATTCCCCTTGTACATCTTAGAGGCCGCAACCTGAATCAAGTCATTATAGATGGCTGAAAGTCCCGTCGTTTCCACGTCAAAAACTACGTAGGTTGCTTCTGACAAGTCCATCTCCACTTCATTATAGACGATAGGAACACGGTCCTCCACGATATTGGCTTCCATTCCATAGATCAGCTGGATTCCAGCTTTCTTGGCCACCTTATAGCCGTGTGGGAAGGACTGAACATTTCCGTGGTCCGTGATAGCAACCGCCTTGTGTCCCCACTTAGCAGCTGTAGCAACAATCTCCTCTACTTCTGGAAGAGAATCCATAGTCGACATGTTAGTATGAGCATGAAACTCAACCCGACGCTCACCCTCTGGCATCAAATCCTTCCGCTCATAGTGAACAACTTCCTGCACATCCTGGACGTTCATGGTCAAATCTCGTGTGAAGTTATTCATCTCTACATTTCCACGAACACGGAGCCAAGAATTCTTCTTAATGATGTCAAACTTCTGAGCCTCTTCTTCATTCTTAACCCATTTTTGCATTGAAAAACTTGAAGTGTAATCCGTCATCTTAAAGTTAATCAAAACACGACCAGTTCTGGTCACTTTATGTTCCACATCAAAGACTACCCCTTCAAAGACCAAACGATTTTCCTCAGTCGTCACATCAATCATCTGGGTAACTTCTGCCTTATCTAGTTTTGGCTTAGCCGCAGCCTTTTTAGACTGAAAATCAAAGGCTGGTTTCTCTTCTACTGGAGGAGGAGCCATTTGTTCCAGTTGTTCCATAGCACGTAAAGCCTCTTCATTGGCAGCCTGGACGATTTGTTCATTCTCCGTATGGAAGGCTTCCTCCTGCTCTTGTGTAAGGGCATCATTCTTCTCGATTTGGCAGACAAAAACAGGAAAACCAAATTTTTCAAGTTGCTTTGCTAAATTAGGAAGATGATTCTTCTTAAAGTGCTCCTTATCAATCGCCTCTGAACCTTCAATAAAGAGTTGGTTTCCTTCCGCACGAACTTTTAAATTCTGGTAAAGAGACTTAAACCCTTGGCTAGCACATGGACCTTCAGAAAAAGCCTCCTTATAGTAGGACTGCAAGAGTTCATTTGAAAAATCTTGAGACAGAGCTTTGATTTCGAAAACAGCTTTATTCCCTGTCTTAGAAAATTCTTCACTAAGCCCTTTCTTTAACTCTAGAAATATTTCAATCGGTAAAATATTAGAAAATACAAAATGAAATTCCCAGATCTTACTGATTTTATGAACCACGACACGCTCAATGCTTGCATCAACGAGAGCAGGATCCTGTTTCAGTTGGTCAGAGATTCCTAGTTGATTCAGTAAAATTTCAAACTTACTTGACATTCAATTTCCTCACATTATTCTCTTACTATTTTACCATAATTAAAGAAAATATATAGCCACTACCATTCCCTTAAGCACTGCTAGTTTTCCTAAATTCATTCCTTAAAAACAAAAAAGAAGATTCTCAGAATCCCCCAGATAAACAAAAAAGATACCCTAAAGTATCCTCGTGATTG
>NZ_LQZC01000011.1:300000-385317 GCF_001579525.1 Streptococcus oralis
TGGATAAGTCAAACTCTGACAAAATCTGATTTAGACTAGCTAAGTGGCGACCAAGCGTGGCCTCACTAATCATCAATTCTTGAGCCAACTGATGAGCTAGAAACTGTTGGTGATAGAGAAGGTAAACCAAAATTTGGTATTTAATGGCATTGTCTAAAAACAAGCTCCGAATCTCTCTCCCCTTGGTAGCTGCACCAATCGACAGACGCAGATTTTCATCTTCCAAGTGGATGGTCAGCTCTAAACCTCTTTCCAAGGCATTTTCGTTAATCAGAGAAATGTACTTGGTTAAGGTCGCCTTTGAAAAACCTGTTTCTTCCATGGCTTTCTTGACTGTTGTCTGCGAATATTGTAATAGAAAGGAAAGGACTAAAAATTGACCAGATTCTGCTTTTTCCATCAAATCGCCTAAATACATTTGTTACCCCTTTCATTTTCTCCTACAAGGATAGCATAAATCTTTCAAATGCGAAAATAATCTGTTTCTCATTTTATTTTAAAGCTGATTTCCTCGTCCTTATTCCTCAGAAACAGCAAACACACGACTCCCCCTTTGGGCATTTTTATGCTAAAATAGTAGCTATGGATAAAATTATTAAAACTATATCAGAAAGCGGGGCCTTTCGTGCTTTTGTCCTTGATAGCACTGAAACCGTCCGCACTGCTCAAGAAAAACATCAAACTCAAGCCAGTTCAACTGTCGCACTTGGTCGTACCCTTATCGCTAGCCAAATTCTCGCAGCCAATGAAAAAGGAAATACCAAGCTAACGGTTAAAGTTCTTGGAACTAGCTCTCTCGGCGCCATCATCACGGTCGCAGATACCAAGGGCAACGTCAAAGGTTACGTTCAAAATCCAGGCGTTGACATCAAAAAGACTGCAACGGGTGAAGTCCTTGTTGGACCTTTTGTTGGAAACGGTCAATTTCTCGTTATCACAGACTATGGCACTGGAAATCCTTACAACTCCATGACTCCTCTCATCTCTGGGGAAATCGGTGAAGACTTGGCCTACTACCTGACTGAAAGCCAACAAACTCCTTCAGCAGTCGGCCTCAATGTTCTTTTAGACAAAGACGACAAGGTCGAAGTTGCCGGTGGCTTCCTTCTCCAAGTCTTGCCAGGAGCCAAGGACGAGGAGATTGCCCGCTTTGAAAAACGCATCCAAGAAATGCCAGCCATCTCAACCCTTCTGGAAAGCGATGACCATATCGAAGCCCTTCTCAAGGCCATCTATGGTGACGAATCTTACAAACGTCTATCTGAAGAAGAAATCCGTTTCCAATGTGACTGCAGCAAAGACCGTTTTATGAACGCTCTTGCCAGCCTTCCAAGCTCAGACCTTGAGGAAATGAAAGAGGAAGACCACGGAGCAGAAATTACTTGTCAATTCTGCCAAACAACTTATAACTTTGATGAAAACGACCTGGAGGAACTCATTCGTGACAAATCTTAATACACCCTTTATGATTGGCAATGTTGAGATTCCCAATCGTACCGTTTTAGCGCCCATGGCTGGTGTCACCAACTCAGCCTTTCGTACCATCGCAAAAGAGCTCGGGGCTGGACTCGTTGTGATGGAAATGGTCTCTGACAAGGGAATCCAATACAATAACGAAAAAACCCTGCACATGCTTCATATCGATGAAGGCGAAAATCCGGTTTCTATCCAACTTTTTGGTAGTGATGAAGACAGCCTCGCCCGCGCAGCAGAATTCATCCAAGAAAACACCAAGACCGATATCGTCGATATCAACATGGGCTGCCCAGTTAACAAAATCGTGAAGAACGAGGCTGGCGCTATGTGGCTCAAGGACCCAGACAAGATCTACTCTATTATCAACAAGGTCCAATCTGTCCTTGATATCCCCCTCACTGTCAAAATGCGTACTGGCTGGTCTGATCCATCCCTAGCCGTGGAGAATGCCCTCGCTGCTGAAGCTGCTGGTGTCTCTGCCCTCGCTATGCACGGTCGTACACGTGAGCAAATGTATACTGGTCATGCCGACCTTGAGACCCTTCACAAGGTTGCTCAAGCTTTGACCAAGATTCCATTTATCGCAAATGGTGATATCCGTACGGTACAAGAAGCCAAACAGCGTATTGAAGAAGTCGGGGCTGACGCTGTCATGATTGGTCGCGCAGCCATGGGAAATCCCTACCTCTTCAACCAGATCAACCACTACTTTGAAACTGGAGAAATTCTCCCTGACTTGACATTTGAAGACAAGATGAAAATCGCCTACGAACATTTGAAACGCTTGATTAACCTCAAAGGAGAAAACGTAGCCGTTCGTGAATTCCGCGGCCTCGCTCCTCACTACCTCCGGGGGACATCTGGCGCTGCCAAACTTCGTGGAGCCATTTCACAAGCTAGTACCCTAGCAGAGATTGAAACTCTCTTGCAATTAGACAAAGCATAATACACAAAAAACCGTAACTCGCTTGAGTTTACGGTTTTTTAGCTCCTAGGAAAACCTAGATACTATTATTGAATCAAGGCAACGCTTGAAACTTTACCATCCGCACCTGTTGTAATTTGGATGATTTTTCCTCCACCGATTTTGGCATTATACTTGCCATCATCAAGTGTGTAAGAGTAGCCTCTGATAGAATAGTTTTCTTTCTTTCCATCTGCAGTTTCTACTGTAAATTGGCCTCCTGATGAAACTGTAATAGTTTCGCCATTCGCTCCCTTCCAGTTGCCTGCAGCTGCTGAGAAGTCACCATCGACCATGGTTAAAACACCCTTGTAGCGTTTGTTGTGTTCTGCTTGCTTGTCTTGAAGTTGGCGGTCAGTTGTTGGATCATAGCCTGACTGGTTAGACTGGGCTTGAGAACCTTGCTGAGTTGAAGGTGCCTGAGATGGGGCTTGTTGACTAGGAGCTGCTTGTTCTTGTCTTGATTCAGGTGCTGGTTTCGCTTGTGACTGATCTGGCGTTGTAGAAGACTGACCAGAAGATGCCTGAGCCTTTTCAGATGAAGCTGAGCTTGAAGATTTTTGTGTCTTGCTTTCTTTGCTAGAAGAAGCCGCTTTAGAACTTGATGATTGACTTGTTTTTGCAGAGCTGCTAGTTTGAGTGGTTTCGTTTTTATTTCCACAAGCTCCTAGTAGCAAGGTAGAAGCCAATACAGTCGCTGCCATCAATTTGATATAGGTTTTCTTTTTCATTTTTCTACTCCTTTGTAACATTTTTGAAATGTTAAGAAATCTTTTTGTAATATGATTGTAACATTAGACCTTGAATCTGTCAACTATTTAGAGAAACTATTTTAAAAAATTTCTCTCTACTATTTCTATTCGTAATCGAAACGAAGAAATAGAAAATTTCTTAGATTAGAGTCATTTTTTTACATCGTTCTTGTGTAATCGCTTGCATTGTGTTAGACAAAGGAATATAATAACATTGAAATAGAATATAGGAGGTATGCTCTTATGCTAAATAAGTATTACAAGTATCTTCCTTGGTTGATTTTGGCAGCTATTGGCTCTTTTCAACACGCAACTCACTATTCGCGAACTGCATTTGATGTGTTTTATCTGACGATAATCTTTATGATTGTCTATATCGCTTTGTTATTTTTACATGAGCACTATCTCAAGTATCGATACAAAGACTTCTTTACTCACATATTGAGCAATTCTAAGAAAGATAGCCATTCATAAAATCAGTCGCAACAGCAAAGCAAACTAATAAAGGCAAACAAAGAGGTCGGGATTTTGGTCCCGACCTCTTTATTTCAATCGATAGGTTTTTCTTGGTTTCTTTTTAGGAACTCGTTTGAGTCCGACTTCTTCTACATATTCGCCGTATTTTACGAGAAAGTTATTGCTGACGATTGGGCGACCTGGGTTGATGAGATTGACCAGTTCAGTTCCTTCGTAGACTGTGAACTCCTCCTCCAGCAGATAAAGGAAGGTCGGGTTCCAGTCGAGACGGCCTTGGATTCGTTTGATGGACTCTTGGATAATGGCATAATGGTCAAAGGCGAAGGCACTCTCCTCCAACTCTACTCCCTCAAGGAAGCACTTGCATGTCTGAAAATCGACATCTACAAAAACCACATCCTTAGCATCGTCTCCTGCCTGAACGAGGTCTAATGCGCGACTAGGCAAATAAACCAAGTGGGCAATGGTCACCATCCAGCCACGTGGATCACGATCGGGAGTCGATACGGTCATTAATTGCTCGATTTTCTCCAAAGGTAGATCGAGATTGACTTCTTCTCTCACCTCGCGCTGACAGGCATGTGCAGCATCTTCTCCCTTGTCCATAAAACCTCCAACTAAGGCTAAACAGTTCTGATAAGGGTGGGCCTTGCGACGGATCAGCAGAAGCTTGATCTTTCCTTCGACAAAGCAGTAGGCTACCATATCCACTGTCACACTTGGTTTTTCATATTGAGGGAGTTCCTGCTTGTAGTACCAGTCTAAAAACTCCTCCTGACTGGCATGGATTTCATAATATTCTTTTTCCGTCATCCCGGCTGGAATCTTTATGTCTGCCATCTTATGCCTCCTTTCGAACTGCCTTGGTCCATTGGTACCAACCCACTAGACTATTGAGTGTGTAAACCCAGTACATCCCTTGGATGTGGATATTTTCACCCCACCAGAGATAAATACTAAAGAGATTGGTTGCAATCCAGAAAATCCATTGCTCACGGTAGAGACGTGTCATCAAGAGCTGACCAACACCATTAGTCGCATCGGTAACACTATCACGGAAAGGGCGAGCGCTATTGATACTTTGATAAGCCAAGCCCATACCAATCCAGATAATGGCAGTCAAGGCTAAGTACTTGAGCCATTCAAGAACAGATAATTTCTTAGCTTCAAAGTGGGATTCTTCTGGTTTTTCCTGTTCATTGATACGATTGGACAGCCAAGCATAGAGACCAATCGGCTGCATGACAAAGAAGTAAACAGTCGTCAAAACTTCTCCATAAAAAGTCGCATTCATTGCCAAAATCAAATAGATAGCCGAGTTAATGGCTCCAAAGAGATAATTGCTTGCACGACCTTCTGCTACCAAGATGACACAGACAATCCCAGTCCAAGATGCAAACAAGCTCAGCCAATCATGACTTTCCGTATTTTGTGTGAACTCTAAGATCAAGGGAACACTTGATAAGGCGATAAGATACAACCACTGGAAAAGGCTACGGCCGACAAAAAGATCTTTCCATAGCAGGCGCATGATTCCTGCAAAACCGATCTTGCGGGCTTCGGCATGGACATTTTTAAAGTTTTCGATAAATTGTGTGATTTTTTCAGTTAGCTTTTTCATAATTTTCTCCTAATCTGCTTGGTAAATGGCATCGATAGCCACTTTTGCTGCTTCATAATTCCCTAGATAATCCTCCGCTAGATAAACTAGTGGAATGGTGGTTAAATATCGCTCTCTCATCTGGTCCAAATGCTGGGAAAAACTGTAGCGAATATGGTCTTCCGCCATGGTCATATCTCTAAATCCGTCATTGACATAGGAGCCAACAGGTTGCACAAAGAGAATCAAGTCCCATTTTTCCTTAGCCAAAATCGAAACAAAGAGATTGTCAAAGGTTTCTCCTGATAAATCCTCTTGGTCCTCAGTCTCCATGTAATAGTCATAGTAGCCCTTAGTTACCAAGGAGTTGGTATCGGCTATCACTAAGCCTCGATTGGCATTGCTATCGATTAACTTGGAGGTCTGATCATACTGGCCCAACAGGAGATAGTAGTAATCCTTTGGAGTCAATTCATCGTCGCGGACATTGTTTTTGATCTGGTACTCACGCGCGTATTCCAGACTAACGGGCGCATCGTAATACCTAGCCAAATCCTTGGCCAGAGTGGTCTTCCCATTGCTAGCACTTCCCATAATCAACACTTTCTTTGTAAACTGACGACGGAAGGGTTGAGCGATGTATTTCCAATATTTGCTTGGATTTTCTCGAATCATAGTCGCTGAGATACCAAACTTTCTTTCTTGCAAGACAGTGCCAAATCCACGTTTAGCTAGTTCTTGCTGGTATTCTTCTTCTCCCACAAAGAAAGTCAGTTCTTGCTGGTTTTCATCAAAGGAAATCTCCGCTAACATCTGGTCCAACCACTCCTGCCAGCCCATAGGGTAACGGGGAAGGTTGGTCTCATCCAGCTTGCAGACAGAGGTCAATTCGTCATCACGAAAAGCCTCTCGGATATAGCGAAATCGTTTTTGAAGACTTAAACCTACCTGCTCCCCTCGGTCTCCCTCGTAGCCTGAAACGACTACCCAGACCTGGTCACACTGACGCTTCGCTCGCTGGATCAGATCGATATGCCCTTGATGGAGAGGGGCAAAGGTCCCAAATACCACTGCTGTTTTCTTTTTCATAAACGTTTTACCTTTTTATAATTTTCGATATTTTTATTTTCTATGTTTTTATTATATACTATATTTTTGTTTTGTCAATAGTTTTTTATCATTTTTTATAAAAAAATAGCAAAAAAAGAATCAGGATTGCTCCTGATTCTCCATTTTTAAGCAATATCAAATTTTAATTGACCAGCTTTGACACCAATCTTAAGTGTCTTACCTGCCACTAATTCTCCCTTGAGAAGAAGTTCTGCCAACTTGTCTTCCACTTCTGTTTGCAGTGTTCTACGAAGTGGGCGGGCTCCCATTTCCGGATCATATCCTTGGCTTGCCAGTAACTTCAACGCTGAAGCTTGCAGTTTCAAGTCGATGCCTTTCTCTGCTAGGCTAGCAATCAATGGTTTAACCATAATCTTGACAATTTCCTGCATGTGTTCGCTATCCAAGCTGTGGAAGACCACCTTTTCATCAATACGGTTGATAAACTCTGGTCGATAAGT
Organism: Streptococcus oralis; assembly: GCF_001579525.1. GTDB lineage: Bacteria > Bacillota > Bacilli > Lactobacillales > Streptococcaceae > Streptococcus > Streptococcus oralis_M. Next base: position 306,841 of record NZ_LQZC01000011.1, read on the forward strand.
TTTTTTCAACTCTTCAAAGATTCGTTTTTCCATATTTTCCTGGTCAAAACGAATGTCCTTGGCCCCAAAGCCGACAGTCTTGTCATCACGAAGGGCTGTCGCACCAAGGTTTGACGTCATGATGATAATGGTATTTGAAAAATCCACCTTGCGCCCCTTGCTATCTGTCAAGACACCGTCGTCCAGAACCTGCAAGAGGACATTAAAGATGTCTGGGTGGGCCTTTTCTACCTCGTCAAAGAGGAGCACAGAGTAAGGTTTGTTGCGAACCTTCTCGGTCAACTCCCCACCTTCTTCGTAGCCTACATAGCCCGGAGGTGCTCCATTGAGACGGCTAGCCGCAAATTTCTCCATATACTCACTCATATCAAAGCGGATAAGGGCTGATTCGTCATCAAAGAGGACTTCTGCCAGAGCCTTGGCCAATTCGGTCTTACCGACTCCTGTCGGCCCTAGGAACATAAAGGAACCAATCGGACGCTTGTGACTACGAATTCCTGACTGGTTGCGGCGAATGGCACGGCTAATGCTTGAAACAGCTTGATCTTGGCCGATGACACGTTTGTGCAGTTCCGCTTCCAAGTTCAAGTATTTCTTGGCATCAGTCTGAGTCAGTTTGTGGACTGGAATCCCTGACAAGCGACTCAAGGTAGTCAAGATTTCAGTCTCTGTTACCAAGTCTTTATAGACAGGGACTTCCTGCTCTTTTGCGATTAACTGGGCAGCTTGTTTCCACTTTCCATCCATCAAAGCCTTGTCAGCTGTACTCAAGTCGGATTCGTCTGCTTTCACATGCTTAGCCTTATTTTGCACTGTTGCTGCTGCTTCATCTAAGAGGTCGATAGCAGAGTCTGGCAAGTGACGACTGGTCAAGTAACGATGCGCCATCTTAACAGCTGTTTCAACAGCTTCATCTGTGATTTGCACACGATGGTGTTTCTCATAGGTAGCTTTCAAACCTTGCAAAATGATCATGCTGTCAGCTAAACTTGGCTCTTCAATCGTCACTTTGGCAAACCGACGAGAAAGGGCAGCATCTTTTTCGATGTGTTTTTGGTATTCTTCCTGAGTGGTTGCACCAACCGTTCTCAAAGTTCCACGAGCCAAGGCTGGTTTCAAGATATTAGCTGCATCCAGAGTCGAGTCAATACCACTACCAGAACCCATGATGGTGTGGAGTTCATCGATAAAAAGGATCACTTTGCCATCTTCCTCGATGTCCTTGATGATATTGTTCATGCGCTCTTCAAAATCCCCACGGAAACGTGTTCCCGCAACGACATTCATCAAATCAAGCTCTAGAACACGCATCTTTGCCATTTCAGCTGGTACGTCCCCACTAGCAATACGCTGGGCAAGCCCAAGTGCTAAAGCTGTTTTCCCGACACCCGCATCTCCAACCAAGACAGGATTGTTCTTGGTCTTCCGACTCAAAATCTGAATCATACGCGAGATTTCCTTGTCACGACCGATAACTGGTTCTAACTTGCCAGAGCGCGCTTGCTCCGTCAGGTCATGCGTGTAATCCTCTAGACCACCACTTTGAGCTTGAGGCATGCCCATCATATTGGCCATCGAATTTTGCTTATCAGAAACTGTGCGATGGCGTTGACGCAAAGCCTTAAGGTCTTCACGAGTCCAACCAGCACGTTCTTCTAGATTGCGACGAAGAGCAGCAATTCTGACCTGATCTTTCTGGTCCTCATAAGAAAAGCCTGCTCTCTCCAAGATGCGTGTCGCCAAGGCATTTCCGTCATGCAAAATCGCATAGAGGACATGCTCTGTCCCTAGCACCTTTGCGTGGACCACTGAGGCCACATACTCTGCTTCTGCAAAGAGAACTTCCAAACGATGGGAAAAGGGTAATTCTGTAAAGGTTTCGTCTTGGCTATAGTCCGTTTCAGTCAGTTCCAACGCAACCTCTTCTAGACGGTCCATCTCGTATGGATAATCATTTAGAGTTGCACCTGCCACACTATAACTGTGATTGGACATGGCAATCAATAAATGCCAAGACTCTAGATAACGAGCTCCAAAATGGCTCGCAACCATGTAGGCACTTTCGATACATTCATTCAATGCTTTTGAATAGTTCATCTTACTTCTCTTTTCTATCTACCTCTTGTAATAGCTGTCGGAGCATATTGGCACGGACAACTGAAGATTCTTCCCCTAGGACACGATCCGTTGCCACTGAAGTCAGCAAGGTCATCTCCTGCTTGGTCATCAAGTCCTGCTCCACCAAAAGCTGGAGAATATCCTCATAGACCTCCTGACTAACTCGCTCACCAATCGAGTAAAGCAAATCGTGGAGCATCTCATGATGACTGGAAAACTCAATACGCCCTATGCGAATGTAGCCTCCGCCACCACGCTTGCTCTCAACCAAGTAACCTCTGCTTTCAGTAAAACGTGTCTTGATGACATAGTTGATCTGACTAGGCACAACCTGAAAGGTATCCGCCAACTGACTCCGCTGCAATTCCACGATACCAGATTGGTCTAAAATCGCCTTGATATAGGCTTCGATATGATCTGATGTATTTTTAAATCTCATAGTGAATCAAACTCCTTCTTTGAACCTTGACTATCTTTGACTATACTATCATTTAACACTCTATAAGTCAAATTTTTAGAGCTCAGCCCTTGAAAATACTGACTTTCTTTAAAAACATTTAGGCATTAAATCGCCTTAGTTTTTCTTGAAAGTTCCTAAAAAAGTCCACAAAAAGAGCCCTAAAAAGGGCTTAATATTGACGAGTTCAGCAGGCAAGAACTAGCACCTTTGAAGGTGCTTTTTTATTCATCTAATCAATTATCAATAATAATGTTACAATAACTATAATATAAACAATAACTTTCTGAAAGGATTAACATGGATAAGATAGAAATGATTTCTTTTTCAATCCTACTTGATGAAGTTGCTGAAGTAAGGCAACTGCTTGAAAATATTGTAAGTTTGGATAAGACAGTTTATCCAGAACTATCAATAGGTATCCTTCCTTTTGTATCATCTCTCTGTGATGGAATACTAAAGTTTTTACCCAGAGATGTTCATAGTGATTTTCCAAATATTGGAGAACAGGAATTTCAAAAAATAATATCTAGTGTCCGAGTGAGTTATAAACAATACTCTGATAAAAAATTTAGCAAGGCTAACAAACTGATACTTGAAATAGAGAGACGCTTTTATTCACAAATGGTAGAAAATTACAATTTATTTCAAAAACTCGTAATCAATATTTTTGGACAACATGATTTAGGGGTATATTACTTCAACGAAATTCCATACGCTAACACTAACCAATATCATATTTACCTAGAAAGTATTTTATCGAAAACTGATAAAAAGGATATTTCCTATTTTGATAAAAGAGCTACTGATTTATTTTTTGAATTTAGCAAAGCTTTAGGAACTTTAATTAATTCAGTAAATCAAAAAACTATTAAGAAGCCTACAATCCAGGATATTAAAATTGAAAACTTTGAACAACGTGATTTTTTCTTATTTGAATCTAAAAGAAGGAATTTTTTAACAGGAGTTCTGCCTACGGGCACTCAGTTATTCTTATTTAACATATTATGCCAGAATAATTTTGTAGTACATATTATGCCAAGTGTCTTAAAATCAAAAAATTACTTTTTTACACGCTCGCTAAGCCAATGCTATTTAGTTAGTATTACAGCCTTACGCTTGATTCTTAATAAGGAAAGCTCTTTATTTCCTGATTTCCAATGGGAGGAAGTTGTTGATATCCTTGATCGCAAAGAAAAAGTTTTTAACTTCCGACAAGATTTTAGAAATAATATATTTCATTATAAAATTTCAAATGTCCCATTACAAATATTTACCAATCCCCCGAAATTCTTTGAAGAACTGATTGAATTTCATTCCTCAAAAAATTTTGAAGAGTATCAAAAACTATTATTGGAAGAAATCTTAAAAATAAATGACATAATCAATTCATTTATCAATTGAAAATTAGGTCTTATTTCAGAAAAATAGTTTCATCTCAATTCTATTTTAGAAAAACTAATACTTTTTTCTAAAAACAATAAGTTTTTACCCCCTTTTTGTTTGGAAGGCTCCGACTTGGAAAAAGTTTCCTTCACCGGTACCCTACTGGGCAGAAAGATTTTTTAAAAGGTGGGGGGAGTCGATATCCTTTCAACTCAACAAATCTTTTAGCGATTACCTTTCTACGGCTATTTATATAACGAGTAGTTTTATTTAGTTTCTCTGCCACGTCATCCCAAGTCGCACCAGCTTCTAAATATCTCATTTTAAAAATGACTAGATCACTTTCAATTAAGTTTTCCATCAAGGTATCTACAACTAGTTTAAAGCCTTCTAAATATCTTAGCGTTTGGTCTTCTTCAATTCTAATGATGGTTGCTTCAGTAGGACTATATACTGTCTTGCCTTTCCCACCAGTATAATCTTGAGTGCTATGTTTCTTATTATGTATTAGTTCCTGTCTTCTCAAATAAATTTTATTAGCAAGCGTTCTATATCGTCCTAACTCAATATCTATCCCGTCCAGGTCTCTGTTACTCAACTCGTACATAGGCAAGTACCTCCACTTAAATTTAAAAATTTTTTATCTTTCAATTTGTCAAATTGTAAATTCTGTCAAACTGACAAAAAGCGCTAAAAGCCTTCCAACACTACACTTACCAGGTATCATTGTTTTAAGTTTGACAACTCTTCAATATGACAAGTTCAAGGGAAATTTCTTTAATTTATCCCCTCAGTTTCTCATATCTTACATTCTGTGAAACTCACTCCATTCTGTAAACCCCTGATATACCTTGCTTTCAAGCTATTACTTCTTTTCAGTTTATGCTTACTTTGTTATGTGAAACTTAGTAAAGCATAAAAGTAGGACTAGCGATATCTCTTCTGTTTCAGCCATATATCACTAGCCTTACTTAATTTGTTCCCTATTTTTCTAAATACTCTTTAATATCCCGATATTCCTTAGAAAAATCCATCCACCCGCTAATATCAGGGTTTAAGAATGGTAGGACAGTAAGCGGACTTACTTCCGTTCGATATAGCGATAGAGAATGTTTCTGACTTATTTCCCTGACTACACCTGTATGGATTTCTTCTACATCCTTCTTTAGTTCTTGAATTTCATCATATGCGTCCAGAATTCGTCTAAGTTTCTTTCGGTATTGTTTATAGATCTTCTTAGTTTCCATCCATTGCTTAGTTTCTTTAAAAATGTATTCAAAGATGACTGCTTTAGCTTCAGAAAACTCACTATTATATTTTTCCTGAAGAGAATTAATAGCTTTTTCCATCTTTTCCAGCTTTTCTAAAGATTCTAAGTTATTTGACAAAAAAGAATCTATATTCTCAAATGAAACTGTTTGATTGCCTAAAAGACTCTTCCTTTTTTCGCTTAACTGTTCTCGTGCTGAATTAATCTTACTTTTTTTATTATCTAGATCATCCAGTGTTTCAAATACTTGATTAATATCCATTTCTTTCTCCTAGTTCCATTGAATAAAGTAACCACAATCTTCTTCAACTTTTTTTACATCAAATCGGGTATGTAAAATCAACCGTTTTCCCAAATAGTCATTCGCATTCACCCAACTAAGTGTATCTTTCTTGCGATCAAACAAAGTAACAAAATTTTCTAGATCTCCGATAAAGCCTTTTTTGCCACCTTTATTCCCTAAGGTTGTATCATCTACAATTAAAAAGTTATCTACAAAGAATGTTTCACTTGTTCCTGTCTCTTTATCAACTTTAAGAAGATAATTTCCTGAAGTGTCTTTCATTTTTTCTAAGACACTAAATAGTGATTGACTAACAACCATAGATACATTGCGCTCTGGATTGATTAAAGAAACAATAGATTTCAAGTCGTCCATACTTGTAGCAGTCTGCACTTTCGCAGTTTGAAGAATTTTGCCAATCTCTCTATTTCGTGTTCTACGTTTTAATTTAATAATCTTCTTACCAAGAAAATCCGTTAAATTATACTGACCATCATCTAATTGTTCCTGTGAAAAATCAAGTTTTCCACTGAATAATTTAACTAAGTAATCAACGCTGATAGTTTTCTTTTTATCTGCTTCTGTTCTCTCAACCGAATTTTCGCTAACTTCTTGTAATGAATCAGATTCAAAGTCAGTTACTTCATACTTTCCACCACGGGTGCGAGTCTCAATAACATTTACTAGATTAACCAGTTCTTTACGTTGATGTTCATCTTCGTAACTATCAAGGATTGGTTTTTCAATGAGTACATGATTATTTTCTACGTTCATCCCTCTAGTGTTATAACCCGTACTTCGGATATAAGCTTCTAGATTTTCTTTTTGTTTAGCTAAGTTAGTTGTCATTTTTTTGCTCCTTCATCTTTTAATATCTGATTTTTGTTTATATTTTTTTCTAAAATTCTTTGCTCTTAGCTTTTCTTTTATGACTCTCCGAGCCTTTAGAATCATTTCTTCTAGATTTTGATTTGTCTTGTTTGTTAGCATATTTTTCTAGTATTTCTTGTTTCCGTTGCTCTAAGTTATCATCTTCTTTTTTACACTGAGAAAAGATTTTCTGTCTTTTCTCTGGATCCATAGAAAACTTATTGGCTACCACATACCCTAAAGAAGTATCTCCTGCCATAATACTCACCCCCTTTCTATGCAAACAAAAAGGGACATACCACTAGCATTAGATGCTTACGGTATGTCCCTGAGTTGTTCTCAATAGACTTATTTTTTAGTTTCTTTTTTGACTAGATGGGTAAATTTCCCATCTGAGTAGAATAAAGTTATCTCTCCAAACCTTGGAACTTTTTCTATCTCTATTATACCACATTTTTCGTAGACAACAAAGCCTTTTTCTGTTGCAAATCGCATTTTATCATCATTCATTGATATTCTCCCCTCACTGTGTTTATAGTGTATCTCTTATCTTTGATCGTAAAAGCCTTGAAAGTGTTCCCTTCTAAACCTTTCAAAATTCTACTTGAATTTCTAGCATTGTAAACAGTCCGCAGTTCGCTACTATCTAGGTTCGTGTTGAAAATCGTAGTTTCTCGATTGTTGATAATATCAAACAAGAAATCCTGTTCCCAGTCACTCTTAGGTGTTACCGTCCCATTTTTTGCCCCCAGGTCATCGATGATTAGAAAATCTACATCAACAAGCTTTTTAACCGCCTCATACTCTGTTAAGTTTGCATTTCTTCCATAAGCCCAGCCTTCTTTTATCTGCTTGATAATCTCGGTTAAGCTAACAAATAAAACACTCTTAGGCTCGTGCTTCTCCCTGAAACTCTCATTGATTTCTTTTGCCAAGGCAAGAGATAAATGACTTTTTCCAATTCCTGTGCTACCACTAATTAAAGTATTTCCTGTCATACCTGCAAGGTACTTCTGGGCTTGCCCCTTTACAAACTCTAACATCTGATGCTCCTCTGTCGTCTTAACAAAGAAATTATCAAATGTCGCTCCTTTCAACTCGTTAGGAATCGTACTATCACGCATTAAGACATCATAAGTTTTAAAGTAAGCTTGCCTGTCCTCGAACTGCTGCAATAGGTCTTTCTCTTTCTGTTTAATCTCTCCCTTCACGCACTCCGGACAAAATGCTTGTACTTTTCTTTCTGAACCCCCTAACACTGGTACAGAAATTTCCCAATAATTTACCTGGTGAATATCGCAAACTTTATCCGATATTTTTCTATTATTAAATTCTTTAAATTGTTCCTTCATCTTTGCAACTCCTAAAATGGTAGGTCTGGGAAGTTATCTTCAGACTTCCCTCTTATGGTTTTAGGCTTTTGATTCAAATAACCGTCAAACTTAGATCCGAAAAGTGTTTCTGGTCTCAGATATTTAGAAAATTCAGGGCTATCCTTCCATTCTGCCGTTTTAATATCTATCACCTGTTTAAAATCTTCAAGTGTATAGCCTTCTTTGAATCGTGCTAGTAAAAGCCTTTTTGTCTTATCAACAAACTTATACCTCTTATTAGCTACTTGATTCAGATAAACAATAGGAATCCAAAGTTCTTTATGTTTTGTTTTCTCTAAATCTTTTATAGCTGTTTCTTCAAGCCAAGTAGGAAAAGTGAAAGATGAGCTTTGCTCATTAGGCGAGGTTCCCTCGACTATATATTCTTTATTTATATCTAACTTTAAATCTTGCTCTAACTCTTTCTCTTTATCTATCTCTTTCTCTGTCTTACATGTAGATAACGTTGTAAAATTATTAGATAACAATGTAAGATTATTTTCTTTCTCTTGTTGCTCTTTGCGGTAGCTTCTCATATATGCAGCGTGGTTTGTTTCTTGTTGTACCAAAGCTTTTGCTTGTGTTAACTCGGCATTTTTATCTTCATCAATCTGAATCAGGCCACATTGCGTAGAATAAGCTATAGTCATAGATATATCATCTTCAGAAACATCTAATTTCAAGGCCAGTTCTTCTTTTAAGGTTTCAAAGTACCCTTCGTAATACAGAATACAATCACTTTCAAGACTTTCTAACATCATGCGCATATAGATCACTGTCATGGTATAGCCACCAGGCATACTTTTTAGACGCTTAATAAATAGGTTGTCAAAAAATTTCTTATCAATTTTCAACCAAAAATATACTTTAGTCTTTGCCATCATCTACCCCCAAAAACTTTAAAACATCTGAGATTTTATAATACGCTTTTCTAGTATCTTCAATAGGCGGTATATACTGTGGTAGTCCCGCACCTTCCCATTTTATCAAGGTTTTATCTCCTATGCCCAGTTCTTCCTTTAGTTCCACCTTGCTGATCAAATCTAATCTTTTTTGAGGTACTTTCTCATGGCTTTTTAAATACCGTTCCTCTGCCTCCAAAATCTTAGACTTTAAATCTTCAATCATTTTTTCAAACATCTTAGTACCCCCATGGCTTAACCGCTGCAAGCTGAATATATCGCCCATAATCAGGGCTTAAATCCTCGATAGTTGTTTCTATCGTCTGTGTACTTTCTCGCTCGATTTGGGCGCTTTTTTTGTGGTCTCGGTGGTTTAAATACATGAGAAAGCCAATCAATATCACGGTAAAAATAAGCGCCTGTGTATTGCTTAAATCTAGTTCATTCATGCTATGCCCTCGCTTTGTAATTCTTGATATAATTTACTTGATAGCTTCGCTTCATCTTCAGAAAGTCGTACACCTCTTCAGAAGTTACTTTATCATCTAAAAAGTCAATGATGAACTGAAAGAGGTTCGGATGTTTATCCTTGATTTTAGTCATTAGCTTGTCAAATTCTGATCGTGTCATGTTATCTAGATCTAGAGTCATATTTTTCTCCATTAGCCTTTCCTTGTCCTTTTTCTTGCCTGTTTTCTATATGGTATGCTTCACCACTCCAAACGCTGGGCAGTGGCCCCAAGTTGGCGAACGCTTGTAGCGGTGTTTCATGAGTAATTACCCATCTTTCAGCTAAACAAGGCCTTAGAATCACCCTGTCAGCGCTTGATTTCAAAACCATTTCTAATTGCTTGCCTGCTCTTCGGTTTTTCTTTAGGTATTTGATAGAATAGATATTTTTTGCTATAATCAAAGCATAGAAAAAATTTCTATATCCTTAATCTTGTCGCTTGCTCGCCTCGTCTAAAATTTGAGCAAGTGATTTTTTTATTTTCTTTTTGCATGATTACTACCCGACTGTGGTTTATAAATCAAATCTTTACTATCGATAAGATCCAGAATCCAGCTGAATCCCTGCTTCACCATTTCAAGAAATGCGCCCAGGTCTTCACTTTCTAAGTCCTCATAGTTCATACAAAGATATTCGGCTAGTTGTCTGTCTTTCTCAACTAGCTTTTTAAAATCCTTGAAATACTTGGGAATTTCTAACCCTTTGGCATTTGTAACTGTCTTAAATTCATTTTCCATTTTCCATACTCCTATACTTTAAAAATTAATTCCTTAATTTCTGAATACCCCCTATTCAAGTTAATCATAGCTATTGCCATATCTTCCAAACGTTGGTAGTTTGTCAGCTCTACACTTGTCAAGCCATCAATACCGTTCTTACTTTCTCGCTCCTTCATTAGTTGCGCTTTATTCTTCCCTGTCACTCCCTTTAGCAGTAAGTTTGTCAGGGTGCTATAGGCATGCTTGGGGGCTTTCTCCCATGTTTGAATAGCTTCAGTTAAGCTTTTACGCTTTGGTTTTTCCAGTTCTCTTTGAAGGTAGCGTTTAGAAAGTTCATCACGCATTTCAAAGAAGGCTTTGACAAGATTAGTTTTGAAGTTGGCCACTTGCTCAGTATTTTTTAAGAATGTAACTAACAAGGTCGCTTGTTGCTCATTCAAAATATAATCCTTAGTATTCTGACCGCTTTCCATAGCTTGGATTTTAAATCCAACCTTTCCGAACCGTTCAAACCTTACTTGATGTTTGCGGATTGTCTTGGTTATTGTGTGATGTTGCAATCCAGTGCATTCTGCTACGACACTGCTCAGTGTATACGGCTCTTTCTTGCCGTCCATGTAAACCAGTTCCATTGGTTCGCTCCTTTCTTCTTTTGTCAGTGCTTGCCACCTAAAACAGTACCAAAGTAAATCATTGAGGTAGGGAAAATTTAGGAGAGAATAAACCCCTACAAACCCTTGATACTGCCATAGGTAGCAAGCAAAATATTTCTAGACTCTGTCTTATGCCCCTTTCTAGTAATCTTCAGCAAGCCACTGCATGGCTTTTTGGTAAATGCTAGGCTTTACTTCGCCTCCGTCTCGGATTTTCCTGTAAGTAATTGGATTCACTCCAATTTCCTCGCTGGCTCTTTTAGCAGTCAAATTCTTGTCCGCTTGCTTTCGGCGAATTGCTTTTGCTTGTGTTGAGGTGATAAGCAATACAGTTCCCTCCTTTCTTGTTTGTAAAGTTTATCTTTACTTAGACCAAGTATATAATGTTTTTCTTTACTTGTCAAGAGAAAATAAATAAAAACTTTACAAAAGTTTTTTTAGCGGTTATAATTTAACTGAGGTGATAAAATGTCAACAATAAAAAATAGGCTAAAGATTCTAAGAACCAAAGAGGGAATAACTCAAGATGAATTAGCTCAAATAATAAATAAAGAACTAAAAGAAAACGAAAAACCAATATCCAAAATGGTGATATCTAATTGGGAAAATAATAAACATACTATCAAACCAGATAAAGCCCAGCTACTCGCTAACCACTTTGGGGTAAGCGTTGGCCACTTATTGGGACATGAAGATGAACAAAATATTTTAAAAATAATCCAAAGTAACGAATTTAAAAAATTACTTAATGATATAGATATTGAAAAAATAAATGAACTTAGTTCAGCGTACAAAAACGTTGAAGAACATATAAATAATCCTGTAAAGTATAACAATTTTGGAAAAGGATTGCTTAATCATATCCCATCATATATGTTTACAATTGAAGAACTAATAAATGCTGATAAAGAGAACAATACAAATTTTGCAGATATTTTGATCAACTATATTTCTTTAAATGACTATGATAAAAAAATAGCTTTTGATTTAGTTCAAAAACTATCTGAGAGAGACAAAGAAAAGGAGTAACCCCCATGGGATTTTTTGACACTGTAAAACAAGAAGGTAGTTTTTCTACCGCATCTGGAGTAAATGGACTACACTATGTTGTCCTCCAGGTAACTTTGAAAGAAAAGTTTTTCGGCACTGGATCAGGAAACCTTACAGAATTAGAAGATGTCATCAATAAACAAGCTTCAAAAGGCTACCGCCTGCATACAATCACAACCGCCAATGGGGGAAGCAAAGGACTAGGCGGTGGTGACCGTATCCAAGCCACAATGGTTTTTGAGAAGATTATCTAAACTTTTTATACAACATATCTTAATTTTCAGCTACTATGCGCGAAAATAGAGAGAATTTGAAGATTGATTAACAGAAAGGAGAATAATGAGCGATAAAAGAAAGCAACTCTTAAGCTACCAAGCATTGATAGATAAGATGGTCGCAAATGGTATTCTGTTCAATATTTTTGATCAGAACACTGCCAAAGATATATTACAAACACGGAACTACTACTATAAAATATCGAGCTATCGAAAACTTTTCAATAAAATAGATGGTAAATATAATATAGAATTTGCGACGTTAGCTGACCTGGCTGTAATTGATATGCAGATACGTTACTTCCTAATGGATATTTGTCTGGACGTTGAACATAGTATCAAAACTGCTCTAATGGATGTTATAACGAAAAATCCAAAAGTTGATGGATACGATATAGTAAAGGATTATGCTGTCTATAATCCTATAGGGTTTACAAATACTAAAAACGCTTTATCAAAAAATCATTACCTAAAAAACGTTTATATCAAACATAAAAATGATATCCCTATATGGGTATTGATTGAAGTCATGGACTTTGGGAATCTATGCTACTTGGTTGAAATGTACTGTGATAAATATCCAAGTAATAAACGGCTAAAAAAAGCGAAGCAGTTAGGGAAATATGCTCGCCATATTCGTAATGCTTGCGCCCATAGCAATGTTATACTGGTGGATGTGTTAGAGCAAACACTATCCCCTTCAAGTTCTATTACTTCTCTTGCTTCTATGCTTAATATCTCTCGGGATATTATAAAATATCGTAAAATACATGATATATTTTCCCTCGTAGTATTACATCGTGAATATTGTAGTAAAGCACTAGGAAAACAGCGTTTTAAAGAATTTATCAAAATTGCAAAACGTGCTAAAAAACATGAAGATTACTACAAACAAAATCCGAAAATTGTAGAAATCTACATAAATTTTGTTAAAACACTTGTAAAAATTTCTAAAAAGTGATATTATATTTCTTAATCGTAAAAGAAACCCTTTTGGGTTACACTGCTCTATGCCTGTATCTCTATATAGGTCAGGGTTACAACAAGAAAATAAGTGTATCAGCTTTTTAGTTGATACACTTTTTCTATTCCCCATATAAGCCCCATATCCGCCTTGTTTCATACTCTGGTATTATTTACCGTCTGACTGCTTAAAATCGAAAATAGAGGAGTTCTCGTAGCTCCTCGCATGGTATAAACTCAAAACCTTTTCTAATTGCTTGCCTGCTGATGGAAAAGGAGTTAAAACCATGAAAATTATACAACACACGAAAAAAGACGGGTCAGCAGTCTACCGCTCCAGTATCTATCTTGGTATCGATTCTGTAACTGGTAAGAAGGTCAAGACTACCATATCAGCACGAACAAAGAAAGAACTCAGAAACACGGCCACCCAGGTTAAGGTAGAATTTGAGAAAAACGGCTCGACACGGAAACAACGCTCACATATAACAACCTATAGCGAACTTGTGGACTTATTTTGGCAAACCTACCAGCATACCTTAAAAACTAACACGCAGATAAAGATAAAAGGCTGCTTAAATAATTACCTCTTGCCCTCATTTGGTACTTACAAACTAGATAAACTTACCCCTGTTATTATCCAAACTCAGGTAAATAAGTGGGCAGATGAGTACAATCAGGACGGAACGGGGTATAAAGAATACAATCATCTTCACGCCTTAAATAAACGTATTCTACAGTATGGAGTTTCTATCCAGGCATTAGACAATAACCCTGCTCGTGATATTATCATTCCTAGAAAGATAGCAAGAGATAAACAAGAAATTAAATACTTTCAAGATCAGGAACTTAAAAACTTCCTCTCCTATCTCGATAACCTGGAGAATACCTTTGTCAATTTCTATGATACTGTGCTTTATAAAACGCTCCTAGCTACTGGACTGCGCATCCGTGAATGTCTGGCCCTAGAATGGTCTGATATTGACCTGCAGAACGGAACGATCGATATTAACAAAACACTCAACATTTTAAACCAGGTAAATAGTCCTAAGACAAAATCAAGCTATAGAGTTCTAGATATCGATCATAAAACAGTGCTCATGCTTCGTCTCTACCGAGTAAGACAAGCAGAAAACGGTAGAAACATTGGCTTAACCTATGAGAAAGTATTCTCTGATAGCTTTGACAACTATGTCAATACTCGAAAGGTTGATTACCGCCTACATAAGCACTTAAAAAACGCTAACTGTACTGACTTAGGCTTTCATGCTTTCCGACACACTCACGCTAGTATCTTGCTTAATGCTGGCCTGCCATACAAGGAAATACAGACACGGCTTGGCCATGCAAAAATATCTGTAACTATGGACACTTACAGCCATTTATCAAAAGAGAACCAAAAAAGAGCAGTCTCATTCTTTGAAACTGCCCTCGAAAAAATAAAAAGTTCTTAAAAAAGTCCACAAAATTAAAAAAGCGATACATAAAACCCTTATGTATCAACGATTATAGAATGATTTCGGTATAATTGACTATACTATCATTTAACACTCTATAAGTCAAATTTTTAAGGCTCAACCATTGGAAATACTGACTTTTTCAAAAAATACTTTGGCATTAATTCGCCTTAGTTTTTCTTGAAAGTTCCTAAAAAAGTCCATAAAAAAGAGCCCTAAAAAGGGCGAAATATTGACGAGTTCAGCAAGCTAGACGTGCCTTTTTTACTACTAGAATGAAAAATCCTGTGAGGTTTAACTCACAGGACTATATATTATGCAAAACAATAATTACCCTTTACATCTGATTTTAATATCGTCTTATCCTCAAAATCAATAGAGTCCTTCTTGATAATATCTATACTCTCACGAGTTCTAAGAGATGAAATTGCAATACAAGCTAAAAAATACCAGTGAATTACTTGCAATAATTCCTCATTATTTTTAGATTCTATTATTTCATCTAATTCTTTATCTAACTGTTCCTGCAACGAACCTTCAACCTTTTTAGAATTTTCTACGATCATTGAAACATCTAACTGAGCTTCTACAAATGATAATACAACTTTTGTTAGAGCTGGATATTTATCTTCATACTTACAAATTGCATCTTTTATTATATATTTTTCTTGAAAATGAGTATATAGGAGATTATATGCAATCATTTTTTTATGTTTTTTTGTATCTCTAATATAAAAGAGCAAAACAAGTGATGCAACAATTATTAAAAACAAAATTATTCCCATTTTATTCTACCTCCTTTCCTTTTGTTATCAAGCAATTTTTCCAAATCAGATATTCTCTGATCTCTATCAGAAATTGTTTTGTTTAGTTCCTTAATTAATCTAGCTTGGCTTTTAAAGGTCATGTCATAATCTTTACGCCGTTCTTCTAGTAGTTTGGAAAAAATATTATATATCCCTAATGCTACTAGAATACAAATAGCTAATGGTACATTTAACCCAAGAAAATCCTTAAATAAGTTTAGCCACTCCAACTATGTAATCCCCCCTATGAAAATCTCTAAACTAAATATGGTATCCTATATACTATTATACCATACTTGTCAATTACTATATATTATGTATTCTTATATAAATAAGCACACCAAATCGTGTGTATTTGCAAAAATTTTTTCAGTTTTAATACAGAATTTAATCTTCTATAAGTAAATGTATCGTATACCTCCAGATCTGCTTATCTATATTAACCAATTGTATTGTGAGTTGTCTCAAAACATGACTGCTATAACTTTTACGATAGTTCATATTTACTAGTAACTAAGTATAAGAAAAGTACTTTAAGTGCTACATTCCAGGAAGCCAGTCTTTTATTTCTTTCAAAATTTTATAAGCCTGTTTCATTTTAGAATTGTCCTCTAAATATCCAATACCTTTGGTCGTAATTCTAACAAGAGACAAATTCTCAATATAAACATCTCCGGACATATCTCCAGTAACACAAGTACCTGTCAAAAATCCATCATCAAACAAATTACGATAGACATCCATTAAATAACGGTGAGGGATTTCCAGAACAGAAGCGTTTATTTCATTTTCATCGGCTGACTCTCCATGCTTCATTTTCTGAAAATAATAATTAAGGATTTTATACACAACTACCCAATAATCATTTTTTGCCATGAATACAGCCTCCTTTTTAAAAGTATATGCCTCTGTACTACATTCTCATTATAGTCCTTTTAACATCCTCCTGCAAGTAACAAGATATCCTTATTCTCATTTTTTAAAGAAAAAGGGCGCTGGTAAAGGATAATCTTCACCAACTCCCTATTTTTCTACTTATCTAAGCCTAATTCTGCTAATATTTGCCGTTTGTAGGCAATCTTTTGGACTTCCTTGTCCTCATCTTCAGACCAATCTAGTTTGACTTCAGAAACGATCTGTCCAGGCCGATTTTTTAGGATATAGATGCGGTCACTGAGATTGAGGGCTTCCTCAATACTATGTGTGATGATCAAGGTTGTCAGTTGCAACTGTTTGTGAATCTCCAGATACCAAGCATGGAGCTCCATCTTAGTCATTTCATCCAAGGCACTAAAGGCCTCATCCAAGAGAAAGAGCTTGTGCCCGAAAAGGTAGGTCCGAAGCAAGGCCACACGCTGACGCATTCCACCACTGAGCTCATGAGGATACTTATCCCGTACGGCTGTCAGCTGGAAGGTCGCAAGGATTTCGTCCGCTCGGGCAATAGCTTCTGTCTTATAAACCTTTTGAATCAAGAGGGGCAGGATAATATTGCCAAGGACTGTCTTATGCTCCAAGAGGAGATCCTTTTGCAACATATAACTCACGCGCCCCTTAGGATTCTCCTCGCCATCAAGGACAATTCGCCCAGACTGGACTTCTAAAATGCCTGCAATCAGGTTAAAGAGGGTAGTCTTTCCTACACCACTGGGGCCTAGGATAGAGACCACTTCACCCGAAGTCACTTGTAGGTTAATATCCTCTAAAATCTTTTCATCATCGTAGGCATAGCTTACATGTTCGAGTCTAATTTCTGTCATTATTTTACAAATTCGTTAGTGAAACCTTTGTCAGTCAAGTCTTCCTTGAGGATTCCATTTTCCTTATCCCATTTGTAGAAGGCATTCCAACGAGCAGCATCAAATTGTCCCCATTTTTCCTTGTCACTTGCGTATTCTTTTGACAAGTATTTTTGAGATTCGATAACAAAGTCACGTTTTTCCTGGAGTTCAGGTGCATTCTTGATGAGGATATCTGCAGCTTCTTCTGGGTGTTCCATGGCATATTGGTAGCCTTTTTTGATGGCTTGGATGACTTTGCGAGCTTCTTCCTTGTTGTCTTTTAGATAGTCGTTGTTTGCGATGATAACTGGTGAGTAGTAGTCAAACTCCTTGACATAGTCTTTTAAGTACATAAAGTTAGCATCTACACCTTGAGATTTGGCAAGGATACCATCCCAACCGTAGTAGATCCAAGCAGTGTCAAAGACGCCATTGGCAATCGGTGTAATCGAGTTTGAGTCGTTGTTTGGTACTTTTTCGACCTTCTCAAAGTCTCCGCCTTGTGATTCTACCAAGGTTTTCAACATAGCAAGCTCAGTCGGGTCATTCCAAGTACCGTATTTCTTCCCAACCAAGTCCTTTGGACTGCTGACATTGTCAGATTTACGAGAAATGATTCCTGATGTATTGTGCTCAACGATAGCGGCAACGGCAGTGATTCCTGCCCCTTTTTCCAATTTCTTAGCCATGTAGTCTTGGAAATAGATAGCAAATGGCGCTTTGCCATTGATCACCAAGTCAGACGAGCTTTCTTCAGGTGGCAATTTCAAATCAACATCCACTCCAGCTTCCTTGAAGTAACCTTTTTCTTTGGCTACATAAAGCCCTGTGTGGTTGGTATTTGGCGTCCAGTCTAGGATAAAGTCAATCTTCTTGAGTTCTTCTTCTTTGTTGTCCTTAGAAGCAGTTCCTTGGCCACAAGCCACAAGCACGACAGCTACAAGAGCTGTTACAAGCGTTAAAAACACTTTCCATGTTTTCTTCATTTTATTTCCTCTTTTCTTTTTTGAAACATTCTTATTCTATGAACGTTTCCATTTAATCACATGTTTTTCGCTGATATCGACCAGCTTCATACCCAAAAGGCTGATAATCGACACCAGAATAATAATGGCAAACATGGTATCATACTGAAACAGTTTTTTAGACTGAATCATATAAACACCTAGTCCTTCAAAACCTCCCAACCACTCAGATACCACTGTTGTGATAAAGGCGTAGGAGACACTGACCCTCAGACCTGCATAAAAGTAAGGCAGGCTGACCGGGATTTTAAAATGCCACAGGATTTGCCAAGGATTGGCTCGCATCAGACTAAACAAGGTCAGCATATCCTTGTCACAATGCCTAAAACCATCCAAAATGCTGACGATGATAGGGAAGGTTGTTGTCAGGATTATCAAGACAATCTTGGGCAAAATTCCATAGCCTAGCCACAAGACCAAGATAGGAGCTATAGCAATGGTCGGAATGGTCTGAACAACCACCATCATAGGGTAGATAAGATCATTGAGCCAAGTCAGACTGTCCATAAGCACAGCCATGATACAGGCAATCAAGACTCCTAAGACTAGTCCGAGTAAAGCCACTCTCAAGGTCGCCCAGCTATGGTGCCAGAGAAATTCTCTGTCACGAACAAAGGCCTGGAGAATTTCAAAAGGGGTTGGCAGGATAAACTTGGGTAAAAGTTTGAATATTCCCGCTAACTGCCAGATTGACAAGACTCCTAGAAAACCAAATAGACTAATGTGACGTCTCAGTATACTTTTCAAGTTTCTCATCAATACTTAAAATTTCTCCTACATTTATTTTGACATTGGCAAAGACATTATCTGCCTCCTGCCCTGCCACTTCTAGCGCTTCTTTGAGAATACGCATGAGCTCATCAAACTCCCCTTCCAAGACCGTTTCAAATGGTGTCACTACCATGGTCACGGACTGAGCTTGCAGATAAGCAATCACGTGATCGATAATAGCAATTCGATCAATCCCCTGTGATAGGGGCAAGACTTGCAAGGCAATGCTTGCTTTCATAAAAACCTCCTTTTCTCAGGTTTCCCTTTGACAAAAAGAAAACCCCTTCCATGTATGGAAAAGGTGCAGAATTCGGCTAAGTATCGTTCCCTACGCTGGCATTACCCAGATCAGGTGCGGTCGAAGTTTAACACTTCCTCTCAGACTGTACACAGACTCCCATATCTTATATGGACATATAGTAACGCAAATACAAGGAAAAGTCAAGGAAACTGCTTACAGAAAATCATGAAAAAGAGTTTGAAGTCAAATGCTTCAAACTCTATCATAGCTTTCTTATTTAGCCTCGTACCAGGTTGCCCCTTCATTTTCATCTGCAATAAGGGGAACACTGAGCTGGATGGCTTCTTCCATGGTTTGTTTCACTAGAGCTTTAACGGCTGCTAGTTCCGATTTCGGAACCTCAAGGACGATTTCATCATGCACTTGCAACAGCATCTTGGTCTGATAGCCACCTTCAACTAGAGCTTTGTCTAGCTGGATCATAGCAATCTTGAGGATATCTGCTGCCGAACCCTGGATAGGGGAGTTAATAGCAGTCCGCTCCGCAAAGCCACGAATGTTAAAATTACGCGAATTGATGTCTGGCAACTCACGACGACGCTTGAAGAGGGTCTCCACATAGCCCTTATCACGCGCCTCACGCACCATCTCATCCATGTAGTTTTTAATACCTGGGAAGCGTTCAAAGTAAGTGTCAATGTAGGCTTTTGCTTCCTTACGGCTAATGCCCAGATTATTAGACAAGCCAAAGTCTGAAATCCCGTAAACCACACCGAAGTTAACTGCCTTGGCGTTACGACGGTCGTTTGGAGTCACATCTTCAGGACGTTCAATACCAAAGACCCTCATGGCCGTCGAGGTATGTATATCTGCTCCCTCTTGGAAGGCCTTAATCAAGTGCTCATCTTTAGAAATATGTGCCAAAACGCGCAATTCAATCTGTGAATAATCCGAGCTGAGCAGCACGCTATCCTCCCACTCAGGTACAAAGGCCTTACGAATGAGACGGCCTTGCTCCAAACGCACAGGAATATTTTGCAAGTTTGGATCTACACTAGACAGACGCCCTGTCTGAGTCAAATCCTGCACATAGCGCGTGTGGATCTTGCCATCATCCAAAATCCAATCCTGCAAGCCAATCACGTAAGTAGATTGGATCTTAGCAATCTGACGGTAGTCGAGGATTTTCTTAACAATCGGAGCAATAGGAGCCAGGCGCTCTAGCACATCCACGGCTGTCGAGTAACCTGTCTTGGTTTTCTTGGTGTACTCTAGAGGAAGACCCAGTTTTTCAAAGAGAAGCACGCCCAACTGCTTAGGTGAATTGATATTAAACTCCTCACCAGCCAGTTCGTAAATCTCTTGAGTGAGTTGCTCAATGACGACCTCATTTTCAGCCTGCATCTCAAGTAGGGTTTCTTTTTTGACCTTGATCCCAGCAATTTCCATCTTGGCAAGGACAAAAGCCAGAGGTTGCTCCATGTCATAGAGGAGATCTAACTGTCCATGTTCACTGAGTTTTTCAAGTAAAACCGGCTCAGTCTCAACCAATACAGCAACCTTGCGAGCCAAGTGCTCCAAGAATTTCTCGCGTTCAGGAATGGCTCTCTTGACACCCTTACCATAGAAAGTCTCATCATCGACCAAGTATGTTTGACCGTAGAGATTCGCAATGGTTGAGATTTCATTGTTCTCGACTGTTGAGAGTAAGTATTTTACCAAGCGACTGTCAAAAGCAGGAGCCTGCAGGTTCAAGCCCAAGCGATTTAACATAACCTTCGCTTTCTTAAAGTCATACACTTTCAGAGCTGTTTTTTCTAGAAATTCCTTGAGGATCGGATCCTGCAAGAGCTCAAGTTTATCTGTGGCGTAAAGTTTATCTCCGCAGGACCAGGCAAAACCAACCAAATCATCTGTATGGTAGTTTTCCCCAAAGAGTTCAAAGTGAAAGATAGAGTCGGCACTCAGCATGTCTTGACTGACGTGGTCAACGATGGCGAAACCCAAGCTCTCAGGCGCATCCTTCGACGAAATATTTAAAGCTTGTTTGAGCTGTTTGAAGCCCATCTCATCGTAGAATTTCCCGAGATTTTCCACATCTGGTCCACTATAGAGCAAATCATCAAGGCCAATCTCAATCGGTGCATTTGTCTCAATAGTCGCCAAGGTTTTAGACAAAAAGGCTTGTTCCTTATCATTGATGAGATTTTCCTTCATCTTAGAAGCCTTCATCCCATCAATATTTTCATAAATACCCTCAAGCGAACCATGCTCCAGCAAGAGCTTGATACCCGTCTTTTCACCGATTTTCGTGACACCAGGGATATTATCAGACTTATCCCCCATCAGGGCCTTGAGGTCTATAAACTGAGCTGGTGTGAGGCCCATCTTTTCCATGAGATAGTCTGGCGTAAAGGCCTCAAACTCAGCCACACCTTTCTTGGAAATCTCGACCACCGTATGCTCATCTGTCAACTGGATCAAATCCTTGTCCCCGCTAACGATTGTCACATCAAAAGAATCCTTCTCAGCCAAACGGCCCAGAGTCCCGATGATATCATCGGCTTCATACTGGGGCAGTTCATAATGGCGAATCCCAAGATGATTTAACAACTCACGAATGAAGGGAAATTGCTCACGAAACTCATCTGGAGTTTTAGCACGGCCACCCTTGTAGTCTGCATACATCTCTGTTCGGAAAGTCGTCTTACCTGCATCAAAGGCTACCAAAACATGGCTGGGCTCAACCCGCTCTAAGACATGATTCAACATAAGTTGAAAGCCATAGATTGCATTGGTATGAAGACCATTAGCATTTTTAAACCGATCTAGTTGCTGATAAAGCGCAAAAAAAGCTCGAAAGGCAACAGAAGATCCATCAATTAATAATAATTTTTTCTTGTCCATACACCCATTATAAAGGAAAGCAAGGAAAAATACCATCGGAAAGAGCTGAAAAACGTGGACTTGTCCCTATTTCACCATAAAAAAGAAAAGGACTATTCAAATCCTTTTCTTTTATTGATTTCATGCGATTTATTTGTTCAATTTTCTCTTTGCAAATGGTAGCAAACCAAGAAGGAGACCAATAAATCCTAGCGATGCAACTGCTGAAGCATCTTGGCTTCCTGTATTTGGAAGGAGTTGTTCATCCGTTGCTGCAGGCGCTTTGTAGGTACGATCTTGTTTCGTTCCGAGAGTCGGATTTGTAGCCAAAGGTGCTACACTGCCAGTGTATTCTGGAACTTCATTTACCGCAGGTTCAATCTTTTCAGCATAGGCTGGAATAGTAGCCACCGCCGGAGCACCACTTTCTGCATAAACTGGAATATTTGCTACGGCTGGGGCACCGCTTTCTGCATAAGGCAGAGTATTGTTTACTATTGGTGTACCACTTTCTCCGTAAGCTGGAACATTTGCTACGGCTGGGGCGCCACTTTCTGCATAAGGCAGAGTGTTGCTTACTATTGGTGTACCGCTTTCTCCGTAAGCTGGAACATTCGCTACGGCTGGAGCGCCACTTTCTGCATAAGGCAGAGCATTGTTTACTATTGGGGCACCGCTTTCTCCGTAAGCTGGAACGTTCGCTACGACTGGAGCGCCACTTTCTGCATAGGCTGGGAGTTCATTTACAGCAGCTTCTACCGCATTTGCACCTTTGTTGTATTCTGGCAACTCTGCAGTTGCAGCTTCTACTGCGTTCACCCCACCTTTAAAGTCTTCAATTTCAAGAACAGCCGACATGACACTGCTTAGAGTCTTAATAGCATCCTCATAGTCTGCTAAAGCTTGTTGCAAGTCTTTGATTTGACTATTCTTGTCACCAGAAACTTGTAAACTTGATAATTGCACTTTAATCTTAGCAACTTGCTCTTCTAATTTACTTAGCTCAAGTTTTTTCGCATTACTATTTTCTTCCGCTACTTCCTTGTCGGCTGTAGCGAGTTTAGCTTGGTCTTCATCTGTGAATTCTGATACAGGTTCAGCTGCCGTTTTGTGCTCGCTTGTATCTGCTAGCCAGTCTACAATAACATCACCACTCTCCAAATCCTCATCTGCGATAGCCTTCAAAAGATCTTCTTTACCAATCTCTTCTTTGGCTTCTTTGATAGCCGTTTCTTTATTGGTGATTGAAGCGTCTTTTTTAATATCTTCAATTACAGCATTTTCAAGAGATTCTAGGGCTTGAACCAGAGCATCCGTCGCTTGAGAAACTTGTTCTTTGGCATCTTTTTCAGCTTGGTCTAGTAGGGTTTTCTCCTCAGTAGATAATTTTTTATTAGTTTGAACTTCAGGATCTGTTACCACAGTCTTATCTTCTGCACCTTCTGGCAATTCAGCGATGATATTATCTAAGCTGAGCTCTCCAGACTCAAGAGTATCTGAAATATACATCTTACCAATATATTCCTTCACAGCTTCAGCTGCATCCTCTTTGTCCTCAATCGCTTCCTTATCCTCAATATCACTAATAGCCTGTTCCTCAAGTTCATCCAAAGCCTCCATCAACTCTTCTTTGGTCATCTTAGCTGGATTTGCCGCACCAGGATTAGCTGGACTAGCGTTTTCTGATCCCTTTTCAGTTTGAGCACCGCTCTCCCCTTCTGTTCCAGCTTGTGGTTGTGCAGGAGCAACCGCCTGCTCTTCTGCTTTCCCTTCATCTGCCTTAACTACTGAAGGCTGTGAAACGAGTACACTAGCACCCAATACAGCTGCACTTGCTAAACTTGTTAAAATAACTTTCCTCTTGTCCATTAGACAATGCCCCTTTATAGTTTTTAATGTTGTTATGTTATACTATTCAAAGAACGTCAACTAATTCGATATCCATTTTAAAATTTTATCAACAAGAAGAAAGCTTGTATAATGTTTAAGAAACACTTCCTATTCTTACCCCATCACTGTCTAGTTTGTAGCCATCAATAATCGTATTAACAGCTAAGGCTCCCGAAGCATCGACATAGTAATGTTTACCCGAGACTTGGAACCATTGACTAGCTTTCATCCGACCAGATTCCTCTAAGTAATACCAAGTTCCCTTGTCTTTAAGCCAGCCCGTCTGCATCTCACCCGAAGCCTTTAGATAATACCAGTGAGAGTCATCCTTAATCCAGCCAGTTGACATGGCCCCACTTTCTTTTAAATGATACCAATTGCCATTAACTTTTTTCCATCCTGTCGCTAGCTTACCATTCTCTCGGTAATACCAACTCCCTCCTTCTTTTTTCCAGCCTTTCACTGTATTGATTAACTCTGCATACTGCACATATCTTCTAGCACCACTGTAGGATAGATAGCCGAGCCACTTATAACCATCCTTTTCAATAACCTGATCATAACTCACACTCTCACCAACATAATAGTAATCAATAACCTGTCCTGTGCTTGACGGTTGGTCCATAATAGGCGATTTCCCCGTGAATACTATTGTCCCGCTGGACGGAAGCTCTGAGTTATGAGAACCCTCACTCACACTATGGTTAGCGGATAAATCCCTGAAATGAATAAACCCTGTCATGGTGCTAGCTTTAACTATTCGACGGTTATACCTTTCTCGAACCCCATAATTATACTCTTCGATCTCAATCGTATCCCCTGACACATTTGATACCCAGGCCACATGCCCATAGTAGCCTTCCGTAGACCAGGCAATAGCCCCAACTTCTGGCTTAGTATCCACACGGTAGCCTTCTCGCCTTGCACGATGTCCCCATTCATTCGCATTTCCATAGGCAGGAGGAATCTCAAAACCATTTACACTACTCAAACGAAAGGCTGCAAAAGATGTACACTGGCGAGAATACATCCGCCATTGATCGATTTCAACACTACCATTTTTGTAGTGAAGTGGATAGTCATCACCACGCGCTACACTGTCAGCCTGAACCGATTCTCCACCAAACAAAAAGGTACTTGTAACAAACAAAGTAGCCAGTCCAACACTCAACTGAGTACATCTACTCTTCTTAACTCCTGATTTTAAAAACGTCATTCATTCTCCTTAATAATATAAATTTCCGAGGTTCCCCTCCTTTATACTATTCGGGAGAAAAAGAAAAAAGTGAGCTCAGCTCACTCCGTTTTATTCTTGGTCTAGGTAATGAATCAAATTCTTCTCTGTCAAGATATCTGAGTAGGTGAAGGATTCAACATAGACATTGGCTTGTTTGTCTCCTTCAACATCCCCAAATTCAACGATAAATAGAGATGGATACACCTCAATTAGCTTACCCAATCTATTTTTTTGGCGCTTACGGCCATTTTCCAAAGTCATTTCAACGACTTGTCCCTCATGCGCCTTGATCTCTTCTTTGATTTTTTTCATCTTGGCTACATCTGTAAATGCATCTGACATCTTATGCCTCCCTCTTTGAGATACTAGAAAATTTATTGTATTCTTTTTGGAAAATCAATTCCACCGTTCCACGAGCTCCACTACGGTTTTTCTCGATGATAACCTCTACCTTGTTATTTGGAATTCCTTCCTCTTCTTCACCCGCACGATCATAGTAGTCTTCACGGTATAGAAAGGCTACGATATCCGCATCCTGCTCAATGGAACCCGATTCACGAATATCAGACAAGACTGGTCTCTTATCCTGACGCTGTTCCACACCACGAGATAACTGACTGAGAGCAATGACTGGAACCTTTAGCTCCTTAGCTAGGATTTTCAACTGACGAGAAATTTCAGAGACTTCTTGTTGGCGGTTCTCGCGACCAGTACCTGTAATAAGCTGTAGGTAGTCTATCAAAATCAATCCTAGATTGCCCGTTTCTTGAGCTAGTTTGCGTGAACGCGAACGAATTTCCGTGATCCGAATCCCTGGCGTATCATCAATATAGATACTCGCGTTGGCTAGATTCCCTTGAGCAATGGTATATTTTTGCCACTCCTCATCGGTCAATTGACCAGTACGGATAGAATGAGACTCCACCAAACCTTCTGCTGCCAGCATACGGTCTACTAGGCTTTCTGCACCCATTTCCAGTGAAAAAATAGCTACAGTCTTATCCAACTTGGTCCCAATGTTCTGAGCAATATTTAAGGCAAAGGCTGTCTTACCAACCGCTGGACGCGCCGCTAGGATAATCAACTCCTCCTCGTGGAGACCTGTCGTCATATGGTCCAAATCACGATAGCCTGTAGCAATACCTGTGATATCCGTTGTTTGTTGTGACCGAACTTCTAGGTTCCCAAAGTTGATATTTAGAATATCACGAATATTCTTGAACCCACTACGATTGGCATTTTCACTGACATCAATGAGTCCCTTTTCAGCTTGAGCGATGATTTCATCTGCAGGCTTAGAGGCCTCATAGGCTTGGTTGACAGAGTCTGTCAACTTGGAAATCAAGCGACGTAGCATAGACTTTTCTGCAACAATTTTAGCATAATACTCTGCATTAGCTGAAGTTGGTACAGAGTTGACAATTTCAACAAGATAGGACAAGCCACCAATGTTTTGCAAATCGCCTTGGCTATCCAAAATCGTCCGAACTGTTGTCGCATCTATCGCTTCTCCACGATCCGACAAGTCTACCATCGCTTGGAAAATCAACCGATGAGCATACTTAAAGAAGTCACGAGAATCAATGTATTCTCGGACAAAAACGAGCTTACTCTCATCTATAAAAATAGCCCCCAGAACAGATTGTTCTGCTAAAATATCCTGAGGTTGAACTCGCAGTTCCTCTACTTCTGCCATCCGACTTTCCTTCCTTTTACAATCTTGTCAAGAAGTTGTAAACTTAACCTTCTTTTACACGAAGATTGATGACACTTGTAACATCTTGATAGATTTTCACTGTTACATCAATCAAACCTACTGCTCGAATTGGTGCTTGCACTTGAATATTGCGTTTGTCAATCTTGATACCAAATTGCTTTTGCAATTCTTCTGCAATCTTCTTGTTGGTGATGGACCCAAATGTACGACCATCTGGTCCAACCTTTTCAACAAACTCTACAACCGTTTCTTCAGCCTCAAGCTTAGCCTTGATGGCTTTTGCTTCAGCAATCATTTCAGCATGAGCCTTTTCTTCTGATTTTTGTTTTCCACGCAACTCACCCACTGCTTGAGCAGTCGCTTCCTTGGCCAAATTCTTTTTAATCAGGAAGTTTTGAGCATAGCCAGTTGGCACTTCCTTAATTTCGCCTTTTTTTCCTTTTCCTTTAACATCTGCTAAAAAGATTACTTTCATTCTTCTTTCTCCTTTTCCTTTAGTTCTTCCAGGATTAGTTGAGTCAATTTTTCGCCTGCTTCCGACAAACTCATATCCTCGATTTGCGCAGCTGCTAGATTAAAGTGACCACCGCCACCCAGCTCTTCCATAATGCGTTGCACATTGATTTTACTACGACTTCGAGCCGAGATAGAGATAAATCCTTGTGTATTTTTTGCCAGAACGAAACTAGCCTCAATACCTGACATAGCCAGCATAGCATCGGCAGCCTTACTGATAACAACTGTGTCATAAGACATTGAGTCCTTAGCTTGGGCAATCAAGATATCTGAACCTAGCTTACGACCTTGTAAAATGAGTTCATTTACCTCACGATACTCTTCAAAATCTGTCGCAGCAATCTCCTGGATAGCAATACTGTCACTTCCCCGTGTTCTCAGATAGCTAGCCACATCAAAGGTTCGGCTCGTCACGCGAGATGTGAAATTCTTGGTATCCAGCATCATACCAGCCATCAAAACACTGGCCTGCATACGACTCAAACGATTTTTCTTAGAATTTTGGAACTGAATCAATTCTGTGACCAGCTCACTCGCACTACTTGCTCCACTTTCAATATAGGTGATGACTGCATTCTCAGGGAAATCCTGATCACGTCTATGATGGTCAATAACAATGGTTTGAGTAAACAAATCATAAAAATCTTTCGATAAGGTCAAAGCCGTCTTTGAGTGATCCACTAAAATCAATAACGAACGGCTTGTAACTAGCTTCATCGCATCTGTAAGAGATAAGAGTTTCGTAGTATCTTCCTTCTTTAAGAACTGGATAGCACGCTCGATATCTGCTGGCATCTGGTCTGCATCGTAGACAGCATAACTGTTCTCAATAATATTACTTGCAAACAACTGCATACCGACAGCAGAGCCCAAGGCATCCATATCTAGATTTTTATGACCGACTACAAAAACTTGGTCAACACTTCGAATCTTATCAGAAATGGCTGTCATCATGGCTCTGGTACGTGTACGAGTACGTTTGATAGATGCAGCAGTTCCTCCACCAAAGTAGACAGGATTCTTGGTTTCGTTATTTTCCTTAACCACCACCTGGTCACCACCGCGAACTTCTGCTAAGTTCAAGTTGAGCAAGGCAATTTTCCCTATTTCCTCATGGTTTCCATCACCATAAGAAAATCCCATACTTAGGGTTAGAGCTAGTTGCCTCTGTTTTGATTCTTCTCGGAAAGTATCAATAACAGAGAATTTATCATTCATCAATTCCTCTAGTACCGTGTAATCTGTGAATACATAAAAACGATCCATCCCCACACGGCGAGAGAACATAGCATACTTACTAGCAAATTCTGAAACAAAATTGGCTACAAAACTATTTATATGACTGATATCGGAGTCAGATGTCGCATCCTCCAAATCATCATAGTTATCTACCGAGATGACTCCAATGACTGGACGGCTAGTTACCAATTCGACAGTTGCTTCGTACTCCCCAGAAACATCAAAGAAATACAAAACGCCTGAAGCCTTGTCCATATGGACAGCATATCGTGTTTCGCCCAAGGTAGCATACGAACCTGGATTCCCAACAGAAGCCTTGATGATGGTTTGAATTAACTCAACATCAATTTCCCCTTCTTCAGTAGTTAAAATCAGCTCAGCATAGGGATTAAACCATTCCACTTCTCCACTTGATAAGTCTAATTTCAGGACTCCCACTGGAATTTGATCAAGCAAAGTACTCAAGCTATTTTCGGCTTGGTGATTTACATATTGGATTTGTTCAATTTCGCTCTTTTCATACTGTTTTTTTTGCCATATAAATAAAAGCAGATAAAGCAGTACAAATAAAAACAAAACAGTGATTGTTACAGCAAGATTATGTGAAAAAATAATCAGCAAAGTTAAGATTCCGAAAGTTGCAAGTCCTAGCCAGACTGCAGAAAACGGGATTAAATTATTTTTTTTCATTCTAAACCTCTTGCGCATTATTATATCACAAAAACCCTTAAAAAGCGACCTTTTAAAAGATGCAAGCCTTTCTTTCATGATTGATTTCTCTAACTTCAGACACAAAAAGAGGAGGGAATCATCACCCTCCTACCCACGTGTTCAGATCACTAACACCTAACGTTCCACGATAAGGGCAGTCCCCATCCCTCCTCCGATACAGAGAGTTGCTAAGCCAGTTTTAGCATCACGTTTCATCATCTCATGTAACAGCGTTACTAGGATACGGCAACCGGAAGCCCCAATTGGGTGACCAAGAGCAATGGCGCCACCATTGACGTTGACAATATCTGTGTTAAAGCCAAGTGTTTTACCAACCGCACAAGCCTGGGCAGCAAAGGCTTCATTTGACTCAATCAAGTCGAGATCTTCAACTGTCAAATTGCCTTTTTCAAGAGCCTTGCGAGTCGCATAAATCGGTCCACATCCCATCATCTTAGGATCCAAACCTGCACTTGCATACGAACGAATGCGGGCAATCACTGAAAGTCCTAATTCTTCAGCTTTTTCAGAACTCATGATTAAGACAGCTGCTGCCCCGTCATTGATTCCTGAAGCATTTCCCGCTGTGACAGCTCCGTCTTTTTTGAAAACAGAACCTAGCTTAGACAAACTCTCTAAGCTAGCATCTTTTCTAGGATATTCATCTGTATCAAAAACGATAGGATTGCCTTTGCGTTGAGTAATAACCACTGGCACAATCTCTTCTTTAAAGCGTCCAGATTCTATAGCTGCAACTGCTCGTTTTTGTGACTCTAAAGCAAGAGCATCTTGCTCTTCTCGACTGATACCATATTCTTCAGCCACATTCTCGGCTGTAATTCCCATATGGTATTCGTTAAAGGCATCAGACAAACCGTCCTTAATCATGGTATCTACCACTTTCGAATCTCCCATACTACTACCCCAACGGAAACTTGGCAAAACGTATGGCGCCTGACTCATGTTTTCTGCACCACCAGCTACGATAATATCTGCATCGCCGCATCGAATCGCTTGAGTAGCCAACTGCACTGCCTTCAAACCGGAACCACAAACCTTATTGATGGCAAAGGCTGGTGTAAATTCTGGGAGCCCTGCATGAATGCTCATTTGACGAGCTACGTTTTGACCTAAACCAGCGCCTAGGACATTCCCCATAATCACTTCGTCTACCTGCTCTGGTTTGACATTGGCTTTTTCCAAAACACTTTTAATAACCAAAGCTCCCAAATCAACAGCTGAAACATTCTTTAAACTTCCTCCAAAGGAGCCTATTGGAGTTCGCACTGCTGAAACAATCACCACGTCTTTCATAACTGTCCCTATTCATACCTTTTATAATATTGCAATACAAAAGTGGTTTACACTGGTGTAAACCACTTTGAAAATTCTATTTTATGATTCTTTCACTTCTAACAAACCAACTTCACCATCTTCACGACGATACAAAACATTTGTTGTTTGATCTTCTACGTCTACATAGATAAAGAAATCATGTCCCAACAAATCCATTTGAAGAAGCGCTTCTTCTAAATCCATTGGTTTTAAATCAATTTGTTTTGAACGAACTACTTTTGGTTGCACAACATTTGCATCTTCAACTAGGGCATCTGTAAAGAGTTGGCTTGTCGCAACTTTATTTTTATTTTTACGTTCGATTTTTGTTTTATTTTTACGAATCTGACGTTCAATTTTATCAGTTACAAGGTCGATAGATCCATACATATCTTGAGAAATATCTTCTGCACGGAGAGTAATAGATCCAAGTGGAATCGTTACTTCAACTTTTGCTGTTTTTTCACGGTAAACTTTCAAATTCACACGTGCATCCAACTCTTGCTCAGGTTGAAAATACTTTTCGATCTTTTCGAGTTTAGAAACTACATAATCACGAATTGCTTCTGTTACTTCTAGGTTTTCACCACGGATACTATATTTAATCATATAAGTACCTTCTTTCTAAACATTTTTGTTTTTCTAATTATATTATAACGCTTTCATTTTCATTTTGCAAATTTTTTCCTCATCTTACAAGGGAAAAAGTTTTAACTTCCAAAGCACCTGCTTCTTCCAAAAGTCGTTTCACACGATTCACAGTTGCCCCTGTTGTATAGATATCATCAATCAGCAAAATCTTCTTAGGAAGTGAGATCCCATCTTTAATAAAAAATGGAATTTCAGTAGCCAACCTTTCCAAACGGCTTTTAGAAGAACTAGCACTCTCTTCTCTTTTTCCTAATATATCTTTAAAAGAAAAGCCTGCCGCTTCGACCAAACCCTCAACTTGGTTAAATCCCCTCTCAAGTAATCTTTCAGGACTTAGGGGAATCAACACAAATTGATAACCTCTATACTTTTTCAGCTCCTCAGCAAGAACGGAAGCAAAAACTTTTCTAAGCAAAAAATCGCCATCAAACTTATATCGACTGAAAAAGTCTTTCATAGCTTGATTATAGGTAAAGATTGCCTTATGATCAACCTGAATTCCTTCTTTACACCAAAGTTTACAATCTTGACACTTAGTTGACGTGCCTGTTTTCATACAGTTTGGGCAATAATTCTCACCAATCTTCTCAAAACTAGAAGCACAATCTGAACAAAGATAACTGCAGTCATCCTTCAAAAGAAAGAGACTGCTAAAAGTCAGCTCACTCTTTGTAGTCTGGCCACATAGTAAACAGTTCATAATCCCGCCTCCTTGTTCATCTGCTTGATTTCCTTGATTGCCTTCTTGATGGAAGCATTTAATCCATCATGAAAGAAGAGCAACTCACCAGTTGGTCTGTCCATACTACGTCCAACTCGACCACCAATCTGAATCAAGCTAGACTTGGTAAAGAGTCGATGATTAGCTTCTACTACGAAAACATCCACACAAGGGAAGGTGACTCCGCGTTCCAAGATTGTCGTACTAATTAGTATTGTTAGTTCTCCATCTCGAAAAGCTTGCACCTGCTCTAATCGATTTTCTGTGACAGAGGACACAAAGCCGATAGTTTCATTCGGAAACTGTTCCTGCAATATTTCTTTTAGTTTCTCGCCTTTTTTAATTTCTGATGCAAAAATCAGCAAGGGATAACCTGTTCTTCTCTGTTTCTCAATGTAGATCTTTAACTTGGATGACAACTGACTCTTATCTAAATAACGATTAAAATCCGATAACCAAACTGGCTTTGGAATAATCAATGGATTTCCATGAAACCGTCTCAGCAAGCTTAATCGTTTTAATTCTCCTGTGCGAACCTTCCTATCTAAATCATCTGTAGAAGTTGCTGTAAGGAATATCCTTACCCCATCCTCCTTTACACTATTCTTTACAGCATAGTAAAGCACAGTGTTGTCAACATAAGGAAAGGCATCTACCTCATCCACTATCAGCAAATCAAAAGCATGATGAAATTTTAATAACTGATGAGTTGTCGCAACTACTAAGGGAGTTCGAAAATAGGGCTCTGATTCGCCATGGAGTAACTCTATATCGCAAGCAAAGTCATTCTGCAGTCGCTTATACAGTTCCAAACATACATCAATTCGAGGACTGGCCAAACAAACTGCACCACCATCATCAATCACTTTGGACACAACTTGATAAATCATCTCTGTCTTTCCAGCTCCTGTCACAGCATGAACTAAAGTCGGTTCTTTCTTTTTGACTGCTCGAATCAACCCCTCTGATACCTTTTCCTGAAAAGGGGTTAACTGACCACGCCATTTGAGAACATCTTGCTTTGGAAAATCTTCCTGCGAAAAATAGTATAAGGCTTGATCACTCCTGACTCGCTTCATCAGCAAACACTCCCTACAATAGTAGGCACCAATAGGCAAATACCATTCTTCTAGAATCGAACTATTACAACGTTGACAAAACAGTTTCCCCTTCTCTTTTCTCATTGCTGGCAGTCTCACTGCTACCTGTCGTTCTTCTTCAGTTAATTCTTTCTCAGTAAACAAGCGACCGAGATAATTTGGATTTACTTTCATACTTTAATATTCGTAAAAATCTAGCGCTTTAGAGTTTTTTTTAGTACAATTAAATCATGGAATTTAGAACGATTAAAGAGGATGGGCAGGTCCAAGAAGAAATCAAAAAATCCCGCTTTATCTGTCATGCCAAGCGTGTTTATAGCGAAGAAGAGGCTCGTGACTTCATCACTACCATCAAAAAAGAACACTATAAAGCCACCCATAACTGCTCTGCTTTTATTCTAGGGGAACGCAGTGAAATCAAGCGTACGAGTGATGATGGGGAGCCTAGTGGTACTGCTGGAATCCCTATGCTGGGTGTCTTAGAAAATCATAATCTAACCAATCTCTGTGTGGTAGTGACACGCTACTTTGGGGGAATTAAGCTAGGAGCTGGTGGTTTGATCCGTGCTTATGCAGGTAGTGTGGCCTTAGCTGTCAAAGAAATTGGCATTATTGAAATCAAAGAACAGGCTGGAATAACCATTCAAATGTCTTATGCTCAATACCAAGAGTACAGTAACTTTCTTAAAGAACATCATCTCATGGAGTTGGATACAAACTTTACAGATCAAGTTGATACAATGATTTATGTTGACAAAGAAGAGAAAGAAGATATCAAGGCTGCTCTTGTGGAGTTTTTTAATGGAAAGGTTACTTTAACAGATCAAGGTTTACGAGAAGTTGAAGTACCTGTAAACTTAGTGTAAACGAAGGAAAAATTATAACTTTTGGGAAATTTATTCAAGAACTTGCTGGAAACTTTAGCGAGGAAAACAAAGAGACTCTTATTAAAGAATATGGACAATATCTACTAGAGAATGAAGAAATTCAAAGTGGGTATAAACTTATTCGGGATTCAATCATCTTTACAAATATTCGTATCATCTTTACAGATAAGCAAGGTGCCACTGGTCGCAAGGCATCTGTTAAGTCACTCTTTTTGATGAACATTGTAAACGTTGAAATGGAAACTGCTGGAGCAGGTATAGATGATAGTGAGATTACGATCACTTATTTAGAAAATGTCTTTCTAAAAGCACATAATGAGCATCTGAGTTTTCATAAATTTGAATTCCCTAAAAAAACAGACATCCTCCCTCTTTACACCTATTTATTAGAATTGGCTTATCACAATCGATAAAAAATTAATGGCTTAGATCTTTGATATAAAAAAATCCTATCACTTTGATAGGATTTCTATATTTTACAAATAGCCTTGAGCGCGTTATACTAGTATCATCTTATACAAAGAGGTATATCTATGGCTATTTATAACAATATCACTGAACTTATTGGACGAACACCGATTGTTAAACTCAACAACATTGTTCCAGAGGGTGCTGCAGACGTCTATGTTAAACTAGAAGCTTTTAACCCTGGATCGTCAGTAAAAGACCGCATTGCCCTTAGCATGATTGAAAAAGCAGAACAAGATGGTATTCTAAAACCGGGTGCTACCATTGTTGAAGCAACGAGTGGAAACACTGGCATCGGTCTTTCATGGGTTGGTGCTGCTAAAGGATATAAAGTTGTTATCGTCATGCCTGAAACGATGAGCGTGGAACGCCGTAAGATTATCCAAGCCTATGGTGCTGAACTCGTCCTCACTCCTGGTAGCGAAGGAATGAAAGGGGCCATTGCCAAAGCTCAGGAAATCGCCGCTGAACGTGACGGCTTCCTTCCACTCCAATTTAATAATCCAGCTAATCCAGAAGTGCACGAAAGAACAACAGGAGCTGAAATACTGGCTGCTTTCGGTTCTGATGGACTAGATGCTTTTGTAGGTGGTGTTGGCACCGGTGGAACGATCTCAGGTGTTTCTCACGCTCTTAAAGCAGCAAATTCAAACATTCAAGTTTATGCAGTTGAGGCAGACGAGTCAGCTATCTTGTCTGGTGAAAAACCAGGACCTCACAAAATTCAAGGCATCTCAGCTGGATTTATTCCTGAAACACTTGATACAAAGGCCTATGATGGTATCGTCCGCGTAACGTCAGATGATGCTCTAGCGCTTGGCCGTGAAATTGGTGGAAAAGAAGGCTTCCTTGTTGGGATTTCTTCAGCTGCAGCGATTTACGGGGCAATTGAGGTTGCCAAGAAATTAGGTACAGGTAAGAAAGTCCTTGCTTTAGCACCAGATAACGGCGAACGTTATTTGTCTACAGCACTCTATGAATTTGAAGTGTAGCCTCCTAAATGCACTTAGCCCTTATTAAAGGGCTTTTTGTTTACTCATACAGAATCTACTCTCTAGACAAAAAGAAAAAGGAAGCAATTTGCTTCCTTTTCTATTAGTTATTCAAGGCTGCTGCCATTGTAGCTGCAACTTCTGCTTCAAAGTCGTTTGTAGCTTTCTCGATACCTTCACCAACTTCAAAGCGAGCGAACTCAACTACTGAAGCATTTACTGATTCAAGGTAAGCTTCAACTGTCTTGCTGTCATCCATGATGTATACTTGTGCAAGAAGTGTGTATGCTTGGTCAACTTTAGTGTTGTCAAGCATGAAGCGGTCCATTTTACCTGGGATGATTTTGTCCCAGATTTTTTCTGGTTTGCCTTCTGCAGCCAACTCAGCTTTGATATCAGCTTCAGCTTGAGCAATCACTTCATCAGTCAATTGTGCTTTTGATCCATACTTCAAGTGTGGAAGAGCTGGTTTACCAACCATTGCACGGCTTTCGTTATCTTGATCGATTACGTGGTTCAATTGTGCCAACTCATCTTTAACAAATTGCTCATCCAATTCTTTGTAAGAAAGAACTGTTGGTTTCATCGCAGCAATGTGCATTGAGATTTGTTTAGCAAGCGCTTCGTCTCCACCTTCAATAACAGAGATAACACCGATACGGCCACCATTGTGTTGGTATGCTCCAAAGTGTTGTGCATCTGTTTTTTCAAGCAAAGCAAAACGACGGAATGAGATTTTTTCACCGATTGTAGCTGTTGCAGATACATATGCAGCTTCAAGAGTTTCACCTGAAGGCATTGTCAAAGCAAGAGCTTCTTCGTTGTTCGCTGGTTTTCCTTCAGCGATTACTTTAGCTGTTGCATTTACCAAGTCAACGAATTGAGCGTTTTTCGCAACGAAGTCAGTTTCGGCATTTACTTCAACTACTGCTGCAACGTTACCGTTAACAAACACACCAGTCAAACCTTCTGCAGCAACACGGTCAGCTTTCTTAGCTGCCTTCGCCATACCTTTTTCGCGAAGCAATTCGATCGCTTTTTCGATATCACCGTCTGTCTCTACAAGCGCTTTTTTAGCGTCCATAACACCGGCACCAGATTTTTCACGCAACTCTTTTACAAGTTTAGCTGTAATTTCTGCCATTTTGATTCTCCTATATTTTTTAAAAATAGGAGAGCTGGGCTAGGCCCCGCCCTCCTAGGTAATTACTATTTATATGAATTAAGCGTTGTCGCCTTCTACAACTTCAACGATTTCTTCGATTGAGTCAGCTTGAGCTTCTGAAGCTGCAAATTCAGCCTCAACTGCTGTTGCATCCTCACCTTGACGTCCTTCGATGATAGCGTCAGCCAATTTAGCTGTAATCAATTTAACAGCGCGGATAGCGTCATCGTTAGCTGGGATGATTACATCGATATCGTCTGGATCAGTGTTTGTGTCAACCATCGCTACAACTGGGATACCCAATTTTTTAGCTTCTTTAACAGCGATTTGTTCTTTATGTGGGTCAACTACGTACATTACATCAGGGATACGAGGCATGTCTTCGATACCACCCAAGAATTTTTCAAGACGTGCACGTTGTTTGTTAAGAAGTGCAACTTCTTTCTTAGGAAGAACGTCGAAGATTCCTTCTTCTTCCATACGTTTGATTTCTTTCAAACGAGCAATACGTTTTTGGATAGTTCCCCAGTTAGTAAGAGTTCCACCCAACCAACGGTGGTTGATGTAGTATTGACCTGAACGCTCTGCTTCTTCTTTAACAGCGTCAGCAGCTTGTTTCTTAGTACCAACAAACAATACAACTGCATCGTTAGCTGCTGCATCACGCATAAAGTCGTAAGCTTGGTCAGCGTATTTTACAGTTTGTTGCAAGTCGATAACGTGGATTCCGTTACGCTCAGTGAAGATGTACTTAGCCATCTTAGGGTTCCAGCGACGAGTTTGGTGACCAAAGTGTACACCAGCCTCAAGAAGTTGTTTCATTGAAATTACTGCCATGAGTATTTCTCCTTTTTGTTTTTTTCCTCTCCTCGACTTCAACTTGCAAAACGACCCGAGGGCAACAGTTTCACAATTCATCAAGAATGAGTATTATCGTTAACACGACAAGTTTCATTTTATCACATTTTAGCCATATTTTCAAGTGGTTTTAATAGATTTCGGCCTTGCTTTCGATAAAAAATAATAAAAGAGACTCACATCGAGCCTCTTCGTTTCATTCATTAGTTTGGATAGATGTATGTTACGTAACCTTCAGAAGTTGTAGTTGGGTTGAACCATCCACGCTTGTTACCGATTGTACGATCTCCACCGTAGTTTGATTCTGATACTTGAATGCTAGTTGATGATGAAACTGCTGTAACAACCGCTACGTGTCCATATCCACCGTCATTCCAACATGCAATCGCACCAACTTGTGGAGTTGATCCTGTACGGAATCCTGCAGCTGCTGCACTTGTAGCCCACTGCGCTCCGTTACCCCAGTAATCTCCAGCCCAAGGGGCTAATGTCTTAGCTCCCCAAGTACATTCACCAGTTGGATAACTTGAAGCATTTGTACTGTATGTTGGACGCTGTCTTGTTGGAGTTGGTGCAGGTGCTGGAGTGTAGCTTGAATCATCATCTGATGAAGAGCTTGAAGTTGCTTGCACTTGATCTGAAAGTGTTGTATTTCCAGAAGCAACAACTGATTGTTGTTGGCTTGTTTGACGTGCTTTATAAGCTGCTTCTGCTTCAGCTGCTGCTTTTGCTTCTGCCTCTGCTGCTGCTTTTTGTTCCAATAAAGTAGCTTTATCACTTTCTGCAGTAGCTTTCTCTGCAGCAAGGTTTAACTCAGCAACTTTCAACTCTGCTTGTTTTGTTGTCAATGCTTGTGCATCGTCAGCAAGCGTTTGTTGGTTCGCAATGACAGTGTTGATTGCTTCATTATTTGCAACCTGTTTTTCAGCGATAGATTTCTTATCAGCTTTCTGTTGCTCCAACATTTTGTTGTTAGCTGATACAATCTCGCTCATTGCTGCAACACGTGAAATAGCTTCCGTAATTGATTTTGAGTTTACAATTGTATTGATGTAGCTAGTTGCTGCACCATTAGTTTGTGCGCTACGTGCTTGTTTCTCCAAAGATTCATTACGAGCAACAATGTTCTTAGAGAGCTCTGTAATTTCTCCTTCAAGTTTTTTAGATTCGGCTTGTAGAGTTTCATTCTCAGCTTCCAAGTTCGTTTGTTGAGTTTGGATAGCTGTAACTTGCGTTTGGATTTCATCTACTTGTTTTTGAGCTTCTTTTTGTTGAGCTGTCAAATTACTAATCTTACTATCTTGAGCAGCAATCTTTTCATCAGTTGTTTCAGCGTGAACAGTTGTCAATACTGCCGCTTGAGACACTAATACTGTACTTAATAAAAGTGACGCTAAGATTTTTTTCTTCATATTGTGTAGATACTCCTTCTATTTAAGACATTACTAGTATACCAAAAAAAGACATAATAAATATTACGCCTTTGTTACATTTTTATTTCTTTCTTATAGATAACATTTTTCAAAAATATATTGGAAAATAAGCATCCATAAAAAGTTTAAAGTCATTGATGGGACAAGGCTGTAGACAATAAAAACTGGCATCGATTCTACTGTCAATCCCATAGCAAGAGCAAGGAGATAGCTCCCCATATCAAATAGGAAACTCATCACAACTATTGTTAACATTCTTGTCCAACGGTTCAGCAAAATTACACTATTAAACTTATGGAGCGAAGCACCTATCAAGATAAATAGAAGCGTCGCAATTCCTATCAAGTGGAAAAAATAGATATCGTACACCAAACCCACTATACAGCAGTAAGCTAGATAGAGATATTCTGAAACCTCAATTGTCTCAAACAAAAGAAATAAAAACAGAAAATGACTTACTAAATGAAAGTGAGGGAAGAAGGATCCCGCTAATTGTCCAATATGTACATCAATTAGTACGACAAAAGGGAGTAAAAAGAAAATACCAATTTGTTTTAACAGTCTCATTGCTAATTCCCCACTAACTCTACCACATGAAGATTTTTGGTGTCAGCACTTAACTTGACTGTTACTTCCTTTGTTAGATAATCACTGCTATGTGTTGTAGCAACAACTTCTCCAACAGGGATATCCTTAACATTAAAGTTTCCGAGCCCCCCTGTAGTCACCTTGTCTCCCGCGCTAATGTCGCTGTTGCTGTTTAATTGACTAATTTTAAGCAGTTCAGATTCCTTATCATAACCAACGATAATCCCGTAAATTTCAGTAGAACCATGCAGGATTTTAACAGAAATTTTGTCTGAATTTTCGGTGTTTGTCAATAGGTTAATCGTTGTTGAATGATCCTCCACCTTTGAAACACTACCAATCAAGCCCCCGTTTGCAATGGCCAACATATTTTCAGAAGCTCCTTTTGAACTTCCAGCATCAATTGTTAACTCTTGTTTCCAAGATACTGGAGCTCGCATAATCACATCTGCTGCAATGGTTTTTGTAGCCTGCAATTTTGACTTCATATCCAGCAACTGACGTAGTTGTTCATTTTCATTTTTTAAACTTTCTGATTGATTAGACTCCACCTCTAGTTGATAGAGCTGTTTCTTTAGACTCTCATTTTCATTGTAAGTCTGCGTCAAATGTCCCAAATCTGATTTGAAAGTATCAAACCACTGAAAGGGTTTTTGAACAATTCTATCTACTAAGGAAATCCCATCTCCTAGTTTCGTCACAATAGCGCTTGAATAGGTTGTCACTAATAGTACAGAAACTGCCAGAACTGTGACAAAAACGATGATTAGATATTTTGATTTTTTAAAACGGTTCATATTCCTACCTTTATACTAAAAACCTGCTACTGTGAGCTTCTTATCAATCCTACAAACCTGCTAAGATTTTAAGAAAAACAAGAAACATCCCAGTACCAAAATCACAAGAATTGCCAGTGTATCCTTTTGACTCCATCTCAACTGTCTATACTGACTTCTACCCTTTCCTCCCTGATAACCACGCGCTTCCATGGCAATTGCCAATGAATCTGCACGCTTTAAGCTCGTCGCAAAAAGGGGAATTAAAATTGGAATCATAGCTTTTACTTTTTGAACGATGCTACCTTCGCCAAAGTCAACTCCACGAGCTTTTTGAGCATTCATAATTCTCGTTGTGTCATCCATCAAGGTTGGAACAAAACGCAAACTCATTGATAACATGAGACCAATTTCATGAACGGGAACTTTCACGCGTTTCAGCGGTGCTAAAAGAGCTTCAACTGCAGCTGCCAGACTCAAAGGCATGGTCGTTAACGTTAGCAAAGTTGAAAAGAAAATAATCAACACAAAACGACAGAAAATAATCCCAGCTTGTTGCAAAGCATAATCCGTTATTCTTATAAAAGAAAACTCAAATAGTACATTTCCACTTGAAATGAAAAAGAGCTGAAAAAGAGTCGTAAAAGCAATCAGGAAGAACATGGATTTTAATCCCTGAACGAAAAATGAGAGGGAAACGCCTGACAAAGCGATAAATATACCTGTCGCTATAAACAGAATGAGATTGGTGAGGGGATTATTGGCCCAAAATACAATCAAAATCAACAGGATCATAGCGAGCAATTTGCTACGGGGATCCAAGCGATGAATAATGGAATCCCCTGGTATATAACGCCCTAAAATCATACTATCCATTTAGCGACTCCTTAAACTCCTCTATCTTGATTGGCAGTTTTTTAAAATCTACACCCCTATCTGCCAAACGTTTACAAAAGGCTGTGATTTTAGGCACACCTAACTGCACCTTTTCCATAGAGGCTACATCTTGGAAAACTTCGCTCGGTTTGCCACTTTTGACCAAACGTCCCTTTTCCATAACATAGACCTGATCAGCATATGTAGCTACATCATCCATCAAATGCGTTACCAGAACGATTGTCATTCCAGAAAGGTGGAGTTCTTTAAACAAGGTCATCAATTCTTTTCTGCCCAAAGGATCTAGCCCTGCTGTAGGCTCATCCAAAACCAAGACAGTTGGCTCCATGGCTAGCATACCTGCTATAGCCACACGTCTCATCTGACCACCCGAAAGTTCAAAAGGACTGCGCTCAAAGAGTGACTCATCGATGCCTACCAAGGCTAACTTTTCACGCGCAATTTTCTTGGCCTCTTCCTCAGAAACTCCAAAATTTTGCGGTCCAAATGCAACATCTTTCAAAACAGTCTCTTCGAAAATCTGATTTTCAGCAAATTGAAATACTAGACCAACCTGCTTTCGAATCTGACGAATTTCTTTATTGGTTGATGTAGGGGTAATGACAGTATCAAAAACTCGAACAGAACCCTTACTTGGTGCCAATAGGCCATTTAAAAGCTGTAAAATCGTTGATTTCCCACTACCTATGTGCCCTACTAAAGCTGTATAGGAGCCATCCTCAATCGTCAAAGAAACATCAGTCAAGGCTGATGAAGATAGGGGAGTCCCCTCTTGATAGGTAAAGCTCACATTTTCTAGAGTAATTCCCATAGCTTGTCCTCTAGCTCTCCTTCTGTCAAATAGCCATCCGGAAACTGATAACCAGTCTCTCTCAAAGATTCTCTCAATTGATTAGTAAAAGGCTCATCCAACCCTATCTGGTCAAGGTCATCCCGAGAAAAAAGTTCTCTGGGGCTACTGGTTGACTCCACTTGTCCTTTTTTCATGACCAAGACACGGTCACTCATCGCAACTTCTTCCAAGTCATGTGTAATGGAGACGACTGTCATCTGGTGGTCTTTTCGAATCTCTTGAACTGTCTGAATCAGTTCTCGTCGTCCCTCGGGATCCAACATACTTGTAGCCTCATCTAGAATTAAAATAGCTGGCCTCAGGGCAACAACTCCTGCAATGGCCACACGTTGTTTTTGGCCACCAGATAAACGAGCTGGTTCTCTCTTCTTAAAGTCCAGCATACCTACTAACTCCAAAGATTCAGCCACTCTCTTCTTCATTTCTTCACGAGGAAGTCCCTGATTTTCTAGGCCAAAGGCGACATCATCTTCAACAGTTGCCCCTACAAATTGGTTATCTGGATTTTGAAAAACCATACCAATTTGACGGCGTAAGTCCCAAACATTCTCAGAGGACAGCAATTGCCCATCTATCCAGATTTCCCCAGACTCTGCTTCAAGCAATCCATCAATCAAACGGATAGTTGTCGATTTTCCACTCCCATTATGACCTACAATCGAAAGCCATTCTCCCCGTTTCACGTGAAACGAGACATTATTAACGTCATAATGATCCTGGTCTTCCTTATAACGAAAAGACAGATCTTTTACTTCAATAATCGATTTCATTTCGAACCAAATGTCCCTTTGAATACATGAGCGCTACCCTTGAAATAATCATAACCAGAGTAGATAGTGAAAAACAAAGCGATATAAAGCAACAGCTGACCAATTAAATTCCAATGTAAGAGCAAAAAGATAATGGCAAACATCTGACTAAAGGTCTTGATTTTACCTGGCATCGCTGCTGCTAGAACTGTCCCTCCCGTCTCAACAAGCAACAAGCGCAAGCCTGTCACCGCAAGTTCACGACAGATGATAATAGCAACAACCCAAGCTGGAGCCATACCTAACTCAATCAACATGATAAAAGCTGACATAACCAACAGCTTATCAGCCATCGGATCAGCAAATTTTCCAAAATTGCTGACTACATTCCATTTACGAGCAAGGTAGCCATCAAGATAATCCGTTACACTAGCAACTGCAAAAATTATAGCTGCTAGCAAATGACTGCCTTGTGAATGGCCCAAAGTCAAAATAAGAATAAAGAGAGGTATAAAGAGAATTCTACCAATTGTTAATACATTAGGAATTTGTTCTTTTTTCATTGATTTTTCCTTAATCTGTAGTAAATGTAAGTGTTACAGTTCCAGTCTGAGTTGTCAGCTTCGAAGTATCAATCGTTTGATTGTCCACAGTCACAGTAACTCCTTTCACTACACCTAAAGTAATGGTAACAGGATTCTTAGTTGAAACTGTTGTTTTTGCATTCTTATTGTCTGCAGATAGTGTCACACCACCCTCCAGCTCACTTCCTGAAACACTTACCCAACTAATTGCATCTGATACTGCCAGTTGAACAGCAGCGATTTCCTTACTCGTTTTATACCGAGCTTCAATGCGGTTTCCTTCACCTGACACTGTAATAGTTGATTCCGTAGTAGAAGACGAGCTAGACGTCTGACTACTAGAAGATGAACTAGATGGGGTTGTTGAACTAGTCGAGTTCACAACACTATAATTAGCTGAAGAAGGACTTGGCTGAGTTTGGATGTAGTTCCAGACATAGTAAGTCACAAAAATTAAAATCGACAAAGCAAATAGAACGAAATAAAACAAGGGGAGATAAGACGTTTTTTTCTTATTTGATCGTCTGCGACCAGACAAGTCTTCTTCATCGACATCTACCTCTTCATAAGTGATCATACTACCTGAATCATATGCATCCAAAACAATTCTTTCATCCAACTCTACTGCCCAGGCATATTTTCTTAAAAAAGAACGAGCGTAGAAGGTGCTAGGAAGTTGATCGAAATCATCCGCCTCCATAGCTTCTAGAAAATGCAACTGAATTTCAGTTTTTTCCTGCAATTCTTCTAAACTCAATCCCTGGTTAATTCTAGCTAAACGTAGAACCTCGCCAATTGTTTTTTTTCTCATACGTACCATTCCTTCTTTCTAGTATTAGTC
Source organism: Streptococcus oralis (assembly GCF_001579525.1). Classification (GTDB taxonomy): domain Bacteria; phylum Bacillota; class Bacilli; order Lactobacillales; family Streptococcaceae; genus Streptococcus; species Streptococcus oralis_M. Next base: position 350,846 of record NZ_LQZC01000011.1, read on the forward strand.
ATCTTTTAAGCTGGAAAGATTGTAAAATCAACTAGATCACCATTATCAATCAAACGATGTCCAGCTTCTAGAACATCCTCCAAAGTAATTTCCTGTAAAATTTTCGGAAAATCAAAAATTGTTTCTCCGCGATCCATAGGATCGTATTGAGTTGCAATAAATTCCAAGGAGTTCATACTACTGAAAAATTCTCCAAACATCTCACTCTTAACAAGATCGAGATGCTCCTCAGTAATATCTGCATCACTACTAAACTGACGAATCGCTTTCCGAAATTGGTGCGACAAAGAAACAGGTTCCTTGGTATCCATCGTCAATATCACAAAATGAAAGCGACTATTTACCTCAACCTCTAGTGACAATGACGCATCTAACTTCCCTGTCTCGTATAATCTTTGAAAACGATCTGAGGTCCAGCCAAACATCATCGTAAATAGCAATTTCAATAAAATATTGTAACGATAAGACTCAGCTTCTGTTATTTGCCCATTACCTCTAATCGCAACAGCAAGTTTGGGTGAAGAAACTTCCATCCGAAGACTATCTGTTTGCTTCACAGGCTGCAAAAGGAGTTGCTCTTTTGAAACCGTAAACTGGTTTGAAACTTCCTTTTCCTTTTTCGAAAAGTATTCCTCAACAACTTCCACATCAATATTTCCAACTAAAAACAGTGACATGTTGACAGGTTTGTAAAAGTCTGTAAAGTTCTCTTTTAAATTTGAAACTTGAATATCAGAAATTGATTTTTCACTTCCAACTATATCTGTTGCTAAAGGAGTATCAGGATAAAGGTTGGCTAATGTTGCAAAAAACAAACGTGAGTCTGGATCATCTTGGTACATTTCTCGTTCTTGCTGGATAATATCCTGTTCCCTCAAAACAGACTCTTCTGTAAAATGAACATCTCCAACTAACTCATCTAGCAAATCTAAACTCTCTAATAGATGGTCAATTGTTGAAAAAAGATAGCTGGTCTTAGTAAAGCTTGTAAAGGCATTGCTGTCCGCACCTAATCGAGTAAACGCAGCCATTATATCCTCAGAATTTTCTCTTTCAAACAATTTATGTTCAAGAAAATGTGCAATTCCTGCTGGATGATGACGTAAACCTTTTTCCAAGCTTGTATAAGTTGCATCTACAGAACCAAATTGAACTGTTACAATCCCATAAACCTCATTGAAATCTTGTTTAGGAAGTAAAGAAACTGTCAACCCATTTGACAATTGTGTTTTGTAGACTGTTTCCTTTACAGCAGGATAGTATTTTTCTTCAAAAGTAACCACTGTCATTCTACTCCTTCCATAAAGTAAATCGCTTGTAACTTCAAACTGTTGGCAACTTTACAGACAGCTTCTTTATCAACACTCTCTAATTTTGCCACCAATCGATCCATGTCAAAGCTTGATTTTCCAAACAGAGCATTCAAGTAGATTCTTTCAACTAAGGTCTGTTGATTATCTTGAGCCATCAACAAAGATCGTCGAATCATCTCCTTGGTTTGTTCAAGTTCAAAATCTGTAAAGTTACCCTTTTTCAGATCTAGCAATTGATGATTCATCATTTTTCTAGCCTGATTTCGATTTTCTCTATCGATACCCGCATACATCCTTAACAGACCACCAAACAAATCCAATTGACTAGAGACTGTATAGGCTATTCCAGCATTTTCACGAACGTTTGTAAAAAGTTTCGAATGTGCAAATTCACCCAACAAACCATTCATCACAAGCATGGGCAAATGCTCATCATCGCCATATTTTATAGGAGAATGATAGCCCATTTCCAAAATAGATTGCCCAACATTCCTCTGAAACATTCCTTCTCGTAGAACATTCGAATAAGATTGATGGTACTGGATAGTGACGTCGTTCTCTCTAGCTGTAAAGGGTAATGACTTCAGTGATTCTGTAATTTCTACTTCATTAAAATCACCTAAGAAAAAGAAATCAATTCGATCATTCTTCAGAGCATCTTGAAAGCAAGTGTAGCTACTTTCCGGGGACTCATTTGAAATGCTGTTTCGTAAATCACTGTATCTCAATTGAAGACGCTCATCATGGAAGAACAAGCTATCCAACTCCTTATGAGCAAAATAAAATGAATCATCCATATCAGTAGCTAAACTAGTCAACAACTGTTTTCTTTCAATTTCAAATAAGTCTGGCTCAAAAGCACCATCTTGAACTAAGGGAGCAAATAAAGTCTGTTTCACTAATTCCAAAATTCGAGAAGTCAAGACATTCTTTTTACTTAAAAAATCATCCCTCACATAAGTAAATGTTAAGTCAAGAATATGTGCCTGTCCCCTACGATAAGCACTTGTGGAAATATCTGTTCCATATAAACTTGCCAAGTATCTGCGAAATGCTTGTGATGTTGGGTAAACTTGATTTGCCGTCTCCAACATACTTGCACTTAACATGCGTCCTGCTATCGTCTCAAGAGATAAGGGAGCAGTAAAACGAATAGTGATTTTATTTGTTTTAAACTTTTTGGATTGAACAAAATGTGCTGAAATTCCAGGCACTAATTCCATACCTTACCTCCTTACATATAGAGTTCTATTATACCACGAAAATCAAAATTTTTCTTGTTCTCTTCATAGCTTTAAAGAGTAAAACCGTTTTCATTTCAGCTAACTTTCCTTCAGCTATTTCAAGGAAAATATGGTATAATACCAAAGATTGAGGTGAATTATGGAATACAAATTATTTGAAGAATTTATTACGCTCCAAGCCCTCCTAAAAGAACTTGGAATTATACAAAGCGGTGGTGCTATCAAATCCTTTTTAATAGATCATCAAGTTTACTTTAATGGCGAGTTAGAAAGTAGACGTGGGAAAAAAATCCGTATTGGAGATACGATTGACATTCCTGATTTAAAGATTGACATCACCTTGACACAACCAAGTTTAAAAGAGCAAGAAGAGTATCAAGCAGATAAGATTGAGAAAGAGCGAATTGCTAAACTTGTCAAAGAGATGAATAAAGGTACCAAGAAAGAAAAACAAAAAACTTCTTCATCGCCTAAAACCAAACAAGTTCCACGTTTTCCAGGAAGATAACCATGTGGCTCCAACATTTAACAATTAAAACCTTTCGAAACTACAAAGAGGAAAAAATTGATTTCAATCCAAAATTAAATGTCTTTCTAGGTCAAAATGCACAAGGAAAAACCAATATTCTAGAAGCAATCTATTTCTTAGCCTTGACACGTAGTCATCGGACTCGTACAGATAAAAATCTCATTCATTTTGATAACGAGCAACTCCATCTTTCTGGCTTGCTACAGAAAAAAACAAGCTCTATCCCTCTAGAAATTGATTTAACACCAAAAGGGCGTGTGACTAAAGTCAATCACTTAAAACAAGCGCGCCTATCAGACTATATTGGACATATGAATGTTGTCCTCTTCGCACCTGAAGATCTCCAGCTAATTAAAGGAGCACCTTCTGTCCGTCGAAAGTTTATAGACATTGAACTGGGACAAATTAAACCAATCTACTTGTCAGACTTGTCAAACTACAACCATATACTCAAGCAAAGAAATACTTACCTAAAATCCAGTCAGAAGATTGATGAAACATTTCTGTCAGTATTAGATGATCAGTTAGTAGAGTATGGTTGTCGCGTCATAAAGCATCGGATAAAATTCATTAAAGACTTAGAGAAATTTGGTCAAAAAAAACACTTAGAAATTTCAAATGAATTAGAAGAGCTGTCAATATCTTATCAATCATCTGTCAACTTCACTAATGAAGAACAGCTAACAAGTTCCTTTAAAATGGCTTTGGATAAAAGCAGATCCAGAGATTTATTTAAAAAGAATACTGGAGTTGGCCCTCATCGAGATGATATTTCTTTTTATATCAATGGTATGGATGCTAGTTTTGGAAGCCAAGGTCAACATCGTAGTCTTGTACTTTCTATCAAACTAGCAGAGATTGAGCTAATGGAAAATATTACCAACGAGTCTCCGATACTACTGCTTGATGATGTTATGAGCGAACTTGACAATACACGGCAACTAAAATTACTAGAAACCATTTCTCAATCTATCCAAACCTTTATTACAACAACAAGTTTAGACCACTTACAAAACTTGCCAGAAAACCTTAGTATTTTCAACATTCAAAATGGTAAAATTTCTGTAAATCAACATTGACAACTTTGTAAACAAAAAGAACTCCTGAAAATCAGGAGTTCTTTTTTACTACTTACATAGAGTAGTTTGGTGCCTCATTAGTGATTTGTACATCATGAGGATGGCTTTCTTTTAGACCAGCCCCAGACATTTCAATAAATTGTGCATTATCATGTAGTTCTTTAAGGTTAGCTGCACCACAGTAACCCATACCAGAGCGAATACCACCAATCATTTGGAAGACAATATCAGCTGCTGCGCCTTTATAGGCAACACGGCCTTCAATTCCTTCTGGAACGAGTTTGTTTGCTTCATTGACAGAACCTTGGAAGTAACGGTCACTTGAACCTTTCTTCATTGCAGCGATTGATCCCATACCACGGTAAGTCTTAAACTTACGTCCTTGGAAGATTTCCGTTTCACCTGGCGCTTCGTCTGTTCCAGCAAACATTGATCCAAGCATAACTGCATTACCACCTGCAGCAAGGGCTTTTACAATATCTCCAGAGTACTTGATTCCACCATCAGCAATGATTGTTTTACCATATTCACGCGCAACTGCTGCTGCATCATAGATTGCTGTCACTTGTGGGACACCAACCCCTGCAATCACACGAGTGGTACAGATAGAACCTGGTCCAATACCAACTTTGACAATATCTACACCTGCATCATAAAGAGCACGCGCACCTTCTGCAGTGGCAATATTACCCGCAATCAAAGTGCGGTCTGGGAAGTGAGCACGAATTTCAGCAATTTTACGTAGAACACCTGCAGAATGACCATGTGCAGTATCAATAACAATTGCATCCGCTCCTGCTTCAAAAAGGGCTTCGGCACGTTCAAATGTATCTGAAGTAACACCTACCGCACCGGCAACTAGAAGACGACCAAACTCATCTTTTGCTGCGTTAGGAAATTCAATTACTTTTTCAATATCTTTAATAGTAATCAAGCCAGAAAGACGACCTTCTTCGTCAACCAAAGGAAGTTTTTCAATACGGTGTTCTTGAAGAATATGTTCAGCTGTTGTAAGATCTGTACCCACAGGAGCAGTGACAAGATTTTCACTGGTCATATGGTTTGAGATTGGCTGATTGTAATCTGAAATAAAGCGAAGATCTCGGTTTGTTAGAATACCAACCAATTTACGATTTTCAAGTGTCTCCACAACTGGAACACCACTGATACGGTAACGTCCCATCAGTTCATCTGCTTCAGCAATCGTGTGTTCTGGAGTCAAGAAGAATGGATCAATAATAACACCATTTTCAGAACGTTTTACCTTGCGAACTTCATCTGCCTGTTGCGCAATAGACATGTTTTTATGGATTACTCCAAGACCACCCGCACGAGCAATGGCAATAGCCATTTGACTTTCTGTGACTGTATCCATGGCGGCTGTTATAATTGGGATATTTAAAGTCAGATTATCTGCCAATTTTGTTGTTAAATCTGCATCATTAGGCAACACATGACTTTCTGCTGGAATGAGCAATACATCATCAAAGGTAAAACCTTTTTTTAAAAATTTAGTATCCCAATTAGACATTAAAGTTTCCTCTTTTCTTTCTTTTTGAGCTTGACTCTTTTTGTATTGTATCTATCATACCATTCTATGAAAATTTGTCAATTATATTTATGGTAGAAATCATAAAAAAACTATCTCTGTGATTCTATGGAGGAGATAGCTTTATGATTCATATTTTACCTATTATTTAAAATAATTTAGTCCCATTGCTCCCTTAACTTCAGATAGAGTTTGCCCTGCAACCTCACGCGCTTTCTCACTCCCTTTTTGAAGCATATTGTACACTTCTCCCATATCCTTAGCAAATTCGATACGGCGCTCACGAATAGGGCCAAGTTCCCGTTCTAATATTTCAAGTAGATAACGTTTCGTCTTCACATCACCAAGACCACCACGTTGATAATGTTCTTTCATATTCGCAATTTCTTGAGCATCTTCTGGACGACCAAACACATCTAGATAATGGAAAACCATGTTTCCTTCAATCTTACCTGGATCCTCAACCCGAATGTGGTCTGGATCAGTATACATGCTCATGACTTTTTTACGCAAAGTATCCGCATCATCTGCTAGATAAATACCATTATTAAGGGATTTAGACATTTTAGCATTTCCATCTAAACCTGGCAAACGCCCTGCCCTCTCATTTTCTGGATAAATACCTTCTGGCTCTACCAAGACCTCACAATTATAAGCATGATTAAAGGAACGAACAATCTCACGAGTTTGCTCAATCATTGGTTTCTGATCTGTCCCAACAGGAACATAATTAGCCTTGAAGGCAGTAATATCTGCTGCTTGCGCAATCGGATAAACTAAAAATCCTGTCGGAATACTTTCTCCAAACCCTTTCTGAGCGATCTCTGTTTTCACTGTCGGATTACGCTCTAAACGTGCTAGTGACACCAAATTCATATAGTACATAGACAGTTCAGCTAACTCTGGAATCTGACTTTGAATAAAGATAGTTGATTTACTTGGATCTAATCCAACTGCTAGGTAATCTAAGGCAACATTCCCAATAGATTCTACAATCGTTTGAGGGTCTTTGGCGTGATCTGTCAATGCTTGTTGGTCCGCCAAAAAAACAAACATCTCATACTTGCCTTCTTCCTGCAGTAATACTCTATTTTTTAGACTCCCAACATAATGTCCAATATGTAGTTTTCCTGTTGGGCGATCTCCTGTTAAAATAATGGGTTTCGTCATTTTTTTCTCCTTCGAAATGGTCTCTTCAATTATAGCATTTTTTTGTTAAAATAACAGAAAATTATTAAAATCAAACAACTAACTCTTTGTAAACAAACCTGTAAACTTAATTGACATAAAATTGACAAACAAAAATTTGAATATTTCTCTCTTTTCTAGTAGAATAAATGTATTACATATTATAGGAGAAAAACATTGCTTACAGTATCTGATGTTTCACTACGTTTTAGTGATCGCAAACTTTTTGATGATGTCAATATCAAATTTACAGAAGGAAATACATACGGATTAATTGGTGCTAATGGTGCTGGGAAGTCTACATTCTTAAAAATCTTAGCTGGTGATATCGAGCCAACAACTGGTCACATCTCTCTTGGTCCAGATGAACGTCTCTCTGTTCTCCGTCAAAATCATTTTGACTATGAAGACGAGCGAGTTATTGATGTCGTCATTATGGGAAATGAAAAGCTTTACAACATCATGAAAGAAAAAGATGCCATTTACATGAAGGAAGATTTTTCCGATGAAGATGGTGTTCGTGCAGCCGAACTTGAAGGAGAATTTGCCGAGCTTGGAGGTTGGGAGGCAGAAAGTGAAGCATCTCAATTACTTCAAAACCTAAACATTCCAGAAGAATTGCACTATCAAAACATGAGCGAATTGGCCAATGGTGAAAAAGTGAAGGTTCTCCTTGCTAAAGCACTTTTTGGCAAACCAGACGTTCTTCTCTTGGACGAGCCGACCAACGGTTTGGACATCCAATCTATTACTTGGCTAGAAGACTTCTTGATTGACTTTGATAACACCGTTATCGTAGTATCCCACGACCGTCACTTCTTAAACAAAGTGTGTACTCATATGGCCGACCTTGACTTTGGAAAAATCAAACTCTATGTCGGAAACTACGACTTCTGGAAGGAATCTTCTGAGCTTGCTGCTAAATTGCTAGCAGACCGTAATGCCAAGGCAGAAGAAAAAATTAAGCAATTGCAAGAATTCGTTGCTCGCTTCTCTGCCAACGCTTCTAAGTCAAGACAAGCAACGTCTCGTAAAAAAATGCTTGACAAGATTGAATTAGAAGAAATTGTTCCTTCTAGTCGTAAATACCCATTTATCAACTTTAAAGCAGAACGTGAGATTGGTAATGATCTCTTGACAGTAGAAAATCTAACTGTAAAGATTGATGGCGAAACTATCCTAGACAATATTAGTTTCATCTTGCGTCCAGGTGATAAGACAGCTCTTATTGGACAAAATGACATCCAAACGACTGCATTAATTCGTGCAATTATGGGTGACATCGACTATGAAGGAACTGTCAAGTGGGGAGTTACTACTAGCCGTTCTTACTTGCCAAAAGACAACTCGACTGATTTTGCAGGAGGAGAGTCAATCCTTGACTGGTTGCGTCAATTTGCAAGTAAAGAAGAAGATGACAATACCTTCCTACGTGGTTTCCTTGGTCGTATGCTCTTCTCTGGTGATGAGGTTAACAAACCTGTAAACGTCTTGTCAGGGGGAGAAAAAGTACGTGTCATGCTTTCAAAACTCATGCTCTTGAAATCAAATGTCCTTGTACTTGATGATCCAACAAATCACTTGGACTTGGAATCTATCTCAAGCTTGAACGATGGATTGAAAAACTTTAAAGAATCAATCATCTTTGCTAGTCATGATCACGAGTTCATTCAAACTTTAGCAAACCATATTATTGTTTTGTCTAAGAATGGCGTCATTGATCGTATCGATGAAACCTATGATGAATTCCTAGAAAATGCAGAAGTACAAGCAAAAGTTAAAGAACTTTGGAAAGATTAAATAAGACTTCAAAACTCAGTTGGGGTAACCAACTGAGTTTTCTATCATTCTACGAGGTAACATGAAATCATTTTTTAAAACATATTGGACCTATTTTATTTCTTTCATCATTCCTTTAGTAATTATGACCGGAGTATACCTAACTCAAGGTATCTACTGGAATAGCGATACATCTCCACTATTAGGAGATGGTTTCCATCAATACGTTATTTTTGATGTGGCTTTACGAAATATTTTACATGGAAATGGTAGTTTGTTTTACACCTTTACAAGTGGCCTCGGACTAAATTTCTATGCTCTATCTAGTTATTACTTGGGTAGTTTTCTTTCACCTCTAGTTTACTTTTTTAATCTGTCGAATATGCCAGATGCTGTCTATCTGACCACTCTCTTAAAATTTGGATTGATCGGTCTGTCAACCTTCTTTAGTTTGAATAGATTATTTAAAGATATCCCAAAATTTTTAAAACTTACCTTATCTACTTCCTATGCTTTAATGAGCTTCACTGTCAGTCAGTTAGAGATAAAAACCTGGCTAGATGTTTTTATCTTGATTCCTTTCATTATAACTGGTTTACACCTACTTATAACACAAAAGAAGCGCCTACTATACTTTACAAGTTTGTCAATCTTATTTATTCAAAATTATTATTTTGGGTATATGACAGCATTGTTTCTTATTTTCTGGTATCTCTGCCAAATTTCTTGGGACTTTAAAACTCGAAAATCATCTTTTCTTGATTTTGTTGTTACCTCCTTTTTAGCAGGAATGGCTAGTTTGATTATGACTCTCCCTACACTGTTTGATTTACAAACTCATGGAGAGAAGTTGACTGCCATCACAAAATTAAAGACAGACAGTAGCTGGTATCTGGATATTTTCGCAAAACAATTCATTGGATCTTTTGATACAACTAAGTATGGATCTATACCAATGATTTTTGTTGGATTGCTTCCCTTTATTTTAACCATTCTATTTTTCACAATAAAATCTATAAGGTTTCACGTGAAACTTACCTATGCAATTTTCTTTACTTTTTTAATAACAAGCTTTTACATAGAAGCACTTGATTTATTTTGGCAAGGAATGCACACCCCAAATATGTTTTTGCATCGCTATGCTTGGATTTTTTCCACTCTGTTAATTTATACTGCAGCAGAAGTCTTAAATCGTCTGAAAGAACTGAAGCTATGGAATCTATTTATCTCACTTTCTCTTGTACTAACAGGATTTTTGGCTACTGTCTATTTTAAATCACACTATTCTTTTTTAACTAATTTGAATATCCTACTCACTCTTGAATTTCTACTAGTTTATGCTCTTTTACTTCTTGCAGTCATTAGAAGATTTATCTCTGTAAATCTATTTGCAATTCTTTTGTCTATATTTATAACGGCTGAGATAAGCTTAAATGCATCATCTCAAATGGAAGGAATAGCTAAAGAATGGGCCTTTGCTTCTCGTAGCGCCTATAATAGAGATATCACCGCTATGGAATCCATTCTAAACCAAATTGACAATCCATTTACACGTACTGAAAAACTGCAAATTCAGACTGGGAATGACAGTATGAAATTTAACTACAATGGAATCTCTCAATTTTCGTCTGTACGAAATCGTTCAGCTAGCACTAGTTTGGATAAACTGGGATTCAAATCCTCTGGAACCAACCTTAATCTCCGTTATGTAAATAACAGTCTTTTAGCAGACAGTTTATTTGGAATCCAGTACAATATTTCTGAAACTTCACTTGATAAGTATGGCTTTCAAGAGATTTATCAAAAGGATCATTTAACCTTATATAAAAATCAACTCTCTTTACCCATTGCCTTTGCCACTCAATCTATTTACACCGATGTAAACTTTAATAATCACACTCTAGATAATCAAGCTTTATTTATAAACCAGCTTGCTAATCTCAACTTAGATTACTTCTCCCAAATAGCATCTGATAAAACAGATACTTCAGATGGTTTAACCAGCATCACAGGTTCTGCTAATGAAGATGCAAAGATTGATTATCAAATTGAGGTTCCTCAAAATAGTCAAGTCTATCTCTCTTTTTCAAATCTTCATTTTACAAACGATAAGCAAAAGAAAGTTGACATCATTATCAATGGAGAAAAGAAGACTTTTACAACTGACAATGCATTTAATTTCTTTAATTTGGGTTATACTGAAGAACAAAAAACTTTCAATATCAGTGTTAGTTTCCCTGGAAATTCTCAGGTGTCATTTGAATCTCCAACCTTCTATCGTTTAGATACTCAGGCCCTAACTGAAGCAATCCAAAAAATTAAAGAACAACCTGTAGAAGTATCCACCTCTAAAAATAAAGTCTTTGCTACATATGAAGTAAAACAAGATACCTCTATTTTCTTCACTATTCCTTATGACAAAGGTTGGTCTGCATACCAAGATGGGAAAAAACTTGAAATCAAGCAGGCTCAGACTGGTTTTATGAAAGTTGATATTCCAAAGGGAAAAGGCACCATTACACTTTCCTTTATCCCCAATGGTTTTGTTATTGGAGCAGCCTGCTCATTAACTGCCCTTCTTCTTTTTGGGATCTATAATCACAGACGAAATTTATCTAAGACAGAAAAAGATTGACCAAAGAATTGGTCAATCTTTTTAATCTTCTTCCATTTTCTTAGGTTGATAAGCTAGCATACCTAAAGCAGTAAAGAAAGCTAGTGTTATAATAAGGAAAATCACTTGGTGATGAATATTTCCTGTCATAGAGATTGTTTGTCGTAAACCTGATACAGAGTAACTCATTGGTAACCAAGGATTGACACCCTTAAAGAAATCATTTGTTAAAGCAAGGGGATAGGTCCCTGCACTTGATGCTAACTGTAATAAAAGTAAAATAAGAGAGAAGAAAGCTCCAATACGGCTATTCCAAGTTGTTAAAGCTGTCACCATAGACATGAAAGCTAAACTTGTGATTATAATTAGAATCAAGGTCCTCATATCATGGTTCGCAGTCAATCCAATAAGATGGACACCTCCATAAACTAAAACACCTGCTAAGACAGCTATAATCCCATTTATTTCAGAGCGAGACTTCAACCAAGCCCAACGACTCTCTGGATGACGTCCAGAAGGCAACTTAGCAAAAATCATATTGGTAGATATAGCAGCAACAAAAAGAGCAACTGATATCATATAAGGAGCCATAGCAATCCCATTTACAGGGACTTGGTCATTGTCTGTTTTTGAGAGAACTAGAGGTTCAGATAATGTTTCTGCATTTTTAGATTCTGTTGAAGCTGATTTGAGCTGGTTATTAGCATTGCCTAATCCTTGTCCTAATGAATCAACTCCTGTCTGTAAATCTTCAAGACTAGAGGTTAAGGTTGTTCCACCATCTGCTAGTTTTCCAGCACCATCTGCAATCTTCATAGCGCCACTTCCTAGTTGAGATGCTGCAGAAAGTAACTGTGTTGATTTATCTGTTAATTGACCAGAGCCAAATTGTAATGTAGTAATACCTGCTATCAGCTCTGGACTCTTATTATTCAATTGAGCAGAACCAGATGACAAACTTTCTATACCTGATACTAATTCTGGAGCTTTTCCAGCTAACGCATCTACTCCAGCTGTCAAGGATGATGTGTTTTCTGTCAACTTACTTGATCCAGAAACTAATTGATCTAGACTAGTTGTTAAACTTGCATTCTTTTCACTTAGTTGATTAGCACCTATAGAAATAGTATCCAGTCCTTTAGTATAGTTTACAACTCCTTTTTCAATTGACTGACTTCCAGGAACTAACTGATTATTTACAGAAGTTTGTAATATTGTAAATCCATTTGACAAGGTTGTCAAGGAGCTAGATGCTGCAGGTAAGAGTTGATTTGCTTTCGTCTGCACATCAGATAGGTTAGATACTTGTTGTTCTGAATTCTCTATACTTTCTTTTAATCCTCCTACTGTCGTTAAAATTGTTTTTGCTGACTCAATAGTAGAATTAGAATTTTTAGAAATAGCTTCTGTCAGTTCTTTCTTTTGTTCCTCTGTAAGAGATTGATAAGTAGCTGTTGATTGAAGGTTTGCAAGAGTTTTCTCTTGTTCTGTCTGACTTTTGGTCACAATATCCTGAGCAAGAGTTGTTAGATTTGGCAAAGCTTCTGACAATGTACTTTTCAGTTGAGTATTATCTGATATTGTAAGAGCTTGTAGTGTTTTATTTAGTTCTCCTAAGCTTGTTGCCAATTGCGCTATTTCTTCATTTTGTTGAGATGAGGACTCTAATTGGCTTGAAATTTCTTTAATACCAGTATTTAATTGCTCCATTCCATCTCTTAGTGTATCTGATTGATTGGATAATTGACTTGTTCCGTTAGAAAGTTCTTTCACACTATTTGTATAAGCATTTACACCAACTGAAAATTGATTGAGACCTGTATCCAGTTGTGAAACACCACCTGTATAGGACTTTATACCTGTATTTAGCTGATTTACACCTGTCACCAACTCAGGAGTTTTTGAAGTTAATTGACCAAGTCCAGTGTCAACTTGTGAGACAGCATTTGTATAACTTTGTAAACCACTATTAAAAGTTCCTAAACCAATATGTAATTGCTCTATAGCAGACACATAGCTAGATAAGCCTTTTGTAAATTGATCCGCTCCATTTGAAAAAGTTACAGTTGAATTAGCTAGAGTATTAAGATTTGTCGTCAATGTTTGACTTCCCGTCACCAACTGATCGGCTCCATCAGCTAATTGTTCACTTCCTTCAGCTGCCTTATTTATTCCAGACTTCAAATCATTCATTTTTTGAAATAAAGCCTTAGTGTATGTTTCAGTAACATTAGTAGAGACGGTTTGTTTTAATTGTGTCATTGCAGAATCACTCATCTTACTTGCAATAAAGCTATGCCCACTTGACGTCTGATAATTAATCTGCATCTGTTCAGGATGATTCGTTAAGATAGAAGTAGCTTTTTCAGATAGATCACTTGGTAAAGTCACTACCATGTAGTAGTCACCATCTTCTAGCCCTTTTTCCCCTTCCTCTTCATTAACAAAGTGAAAATCTAAAGCCTTATTTTCTTTTAAATTAGACACCATGTCTTCACCTATTCTCATTGTCTGTCCATTATAAGAAGCTTCCTTATCTTTATTGACAACTGCCACAGGTAACTCCGATACTTGACCATATGGATCCCACATGGACGATAAAAATATAATGTTGTATAAAGCTGGAATGAGAGAAATTCCTATCATTACAATGATAAAGGTCGGTTTTTTAAATATTGCTTTCCATTCTTTAAACATATTTCCTCCTTTTTTACACATATTGTCTAAAATTTTGATATAATAGATTATACATCAAAAAATCTAAATTACAAGGTAAAAAATATTTTTTTAGACATATAGTCTATTTTTGTTTACAAGGAGGAATTATGAAAGAAAGTAACAAACGTTTAAAAACAAAACGAATTATCGAAAATGCCATGGTTCAATTATTGATGGACCAGCCCTTTGATCAAATTTCTACTGTCAAGTTAGCAGAAAAAGCCGGAATTAGTCGTTCCAGCTTTTACACTCACTACAAGGATAAGTATGATATGATTGAACATTACCAAAGTAAGCTATTTCATACCTTTGAGTATATTTTCCAAAAACATGCTCATCATAAAAGAGATGCTATTTTAGAAGTATTTGAATATTTAGAGTCTGAGCCACTCTTGGCTGCACTCTTATCTGAAAATGGGACAAAAGAAATCCAAAATTTCTTGAGAAATAAGCTTCACATTATGCTTAGCACCGATCTTCAGAAACGCTTTATGAAACTACAACTCACTCCAATTGAATTAGAATACAGCAGTATTTATCTAACAAATGCCCTATTTGGTGTTTGCCAGACTTGGATTGCTCACGGAAAAAAAGAAAGTCCGCAAGAAATGACAGACTTCCTTATGAAAATGTTAGGTGATGTCAACTAAAAAAAGAACACCAATGGTGTTCTTTTTTTATCTGACTCCGCCAGTAGGACTCGAACCTACGACATCATGATTAACAGTCATGCGCTACTACCAACTGAGCTATGGCGGATAAAATAGTCCGTACGGGATTCGAACCCGTGTTACCGCCGTGAAAAGGCGGTGTCTTAACCCCTTGACCAACGGACCATCTATCTGTAGCAGATATAACCATTATATCAATTTCTTACTAATTGTCAATCACTTTTTAGATTTTTTCTCTAGAATATCTTTTAGTTTGCGAACTTTCAAACGGGTAATCGGGCAACGATGATCTTCATAAAAGACAACTTCTAAATTCTTTCGATCAATTTCTCTCACATTTCCCACATTGACAAGGAAAGATTTATGGGAGCAATAAAATCGCTGGGTATGTTTGTCCTTTTCCTGAATATCTGTCATAGTTCCATAGAATTCTTTAGCAAAATTCTTACCAATAATCCGAAGTTTATGAGAAACTCCTGTGGTTTCGATATACAAAATGTCATGGTAAGGAATTTTCAAATCATTTCCCTTATAGTTGTAATCAAAATAGTCTACAACATCTTCGTTTTCAAGCAGCATACTCTTAGTGTAAAAAATACTCTGCTCGATACGTTTTTTGAACAATTCATCATTGATGTCTTTGTCTACAAAATCTAGAGCTGATACCTGGTATTTGTAAGTTAAGGTAGCAAATTCAGAGCGACTAGTAATAAAGACAATAATAGCATAAGGATTGTGATGACGGATAAACTGAGCCACTTCAAAGCCTTTTTTCTCGATTCCATGAATATCAATATCTAGGAAATAAAGCTGGTTTACTTCATCATTTTCGATATATTCCTTAAATTCACGAACTTTTCCTGTTGTCTTATATGAAATAGGAATATTCGATTCTTCCGAGATTTCATTTAATATTCTCTCTAGTCTCACTTGATGTTCAATAACATCTTCTAAAATTAATACTTTCATTCGAATTCCCTCTTAAATCTAATAATTTGTCTAAATGTGTTGTCTTCCATCTCTGTTTCTAAAATAATATTGTCATACTTATCTAAAATCTCTTTGACATTATTAAGTCCTAGACCTCTATTTCTTCCCTTGGTAGAAAAACCTAAGGCAAATAGATCTTCTGAAGGAGTCATAGTGATTTTGCATGAATTCTGGATAACTATAACTGTTTCAAAATCCATTTTAATGACTGCAACTTCCATTTGTTTCAAGTAACTATCTGCAGCACCTTCAACAGCATTGTTTAATAAAATGCTCATGATACGAACAAGATCAAGTAAATCTATTGACAGTCTAGTAATGATATCCTTTACTTCCAATGTAAACTCTACATCATTTTTTCGTGCATAGACAATCGATTGAGCAATTAAACTTCGTAAAGCAGAATCTTCTATGTTATTTAAATCAAAGTAAGTATATTTTTCTGACCTCAATTTTTGATTTGCTTTTACTAGGACTTCATTGTAAACCCTGTTAATTTCTTGTAAATCTCCACTGTCAATCGCCATTTGCATGCTGACAAGCATCCCTGCATAGTCATGACGAAAACCTCGAATTTCATTATACAACTCCACAATTTCATCAGTATAAGTCTGTAAATGTTTTTGTTCAAATTTCTTTTGTTTTAGAGCAATCTCTTTTTCAACTTGAACCTTGTGAGAATTCATTGCGAAGAAAATCAATAACAAGCAAATAAAAACAATGGTTGATAAAATACTTCCGAAGCTATTTAAATGATGAGTTGTACTTACTATATCTGAAATAAATAATAAGATATGCAAACCAAAGAAAGCAACTATTACTTTTTTTAAAAAAGGGTACAGATAATCTTTATCAAAATATTTAATATCTAGATGAAAATAACGAATTATTATTAGAATAGAAAAATAAGTCATCAACAATACTACGAAAAGGAATGTACTTTTATAGTGTAATACTACTTCATCTCCTGTTATAGAAGATAAGGTTACGGATATAAAAGTATGAGTACTGTGATATAATAAAGATAATAGTAAACTGATAAAAATAGCTTTGTATTTTTCAGACTTCTTTAACTTTCTTAAATAAAGGTACACAACCAAAGGAAATAAAAATTTAGACAAAGCAAAACTATTAGAAAATACTAGTGTAATAATTTCTTCAAGTATAAAAACTGAGCTGCATGTATAACAGAAAAAAACAATTTGTTCTTTTCTATTTATTTTACAGATCCATTCATAAATTTTGCTAATAATGATAAAATAAAAAATAGCTATCCCTAATCCAAATAAATCCATTACTCTCTACCTTTATTTCATTACTTTCTTCTTGGAAAAATAAGATTAAGAATTGTTTCTGAAATTCTCCAATCTCCACCCCGAATCTCCTGCAATTCTGACTCTGTTACCTCTTTAAATTGTTCCAACTTTACTGTATTTTTCATAATGAAATCTCCTGTATTATTTTTTCTTGTAAGTTAACTTACACACCTATTATACAAAATGAAGACCTTGTAAGAAAAAATTCTTCCCAACTGTACATTTTTGCACCTGAAACGCACTTTTTTAAGAAAAAAGCTGGGATAAATCCCAGCTTCGCATCTAAAATTGATCCCAGCAGGATTCGAACCTGCGACCGTTCGCTTAGAAGGCGAATGCTCTATCCAGCTGAGCTATGAGACCTAACATGACCATTCTATCAAAAAACAAGAGCTAAGTCAATCTTCTATTTGTGGTAAGGAGAACCCTGTTGAATTGTAAAAGCACGGTAAATTTGTTCAACTAAAACCAATCTCATTAACTGATGTGGTAATGTCAGACATCCAAAACTGACAGAAAGATTGGCCCTATTTTTTACAACAGGAGCTAGACCCAAACTTCCTCCAATGATAAAAGTAAGAGTTGAGTATCCTTTGATAGAAGCTTGCTCTAGTTGCTTACTCAATTCCTCTGAGGAGAGTGTTTTTCCTTCAATGGCTAGTACAACGACAAAGTCTCTTTCTCCAATCTTAGAAAGAATTCTTTCACCTTCTGTTTCCAAGATTTTTTGATTTTCTAATTCACTGGCTTTGTCAGGTGTCTTCTCATCAGTGAGCTCAATCATTTCTAATTTGGCAAAACGTGAAATTCGTTTTGTATATTCAGCAATTCCATCTTTAAGGTATTTTTCTTTTAATTTTCCTACTGTTACAATTTTTATTTTCATTCTTCTATTCTATCATATCCACACTTCATTTCACATCTTATACACAAAAAAATCATCAAAAATTACTAGTGAATTCACAGAATAAAGTGAGTTATCCACAACTTGTGTAAAACTTTAAGCTTTTAAGTTTGGATTAAGTTAATAGGTTTATAATCTGTGTAAATAAATAACAAACGGAGGCGTTTATGAAACACTTACAAAAATTTTACAAAAAAGGAGTTAAAGTTCTTGTAATCATTCTAATCGGATTTTTAAGTGGTGCCTTAGGAAGTTTCGTAACATTACAACTTTATCAAAAACAAGGAAATCAAGCTACAAATAATAATTCTGGCACTGTCACTCAAACATCCTATAAGAATGAAAATTCAACCACTCAAGCAGTAAATAAAGTTAAGGATGCTGTTGTCTCAATCATTACTTATTCTTCTAATAGTAGACAAAGTAGTGTATTTAATGCTGACGACACTAATTCTGATTCAGACAATCAACAAATCGCAAGTGAGGGATCAGGTGTTATCTATAAAAAGGATGATAAAGATGCCTATCTTGTAACTAATACTCACGTTATCAATGGAGCTTCAAAAGTTGATATCCGCTTAGCAGATGGTACTAAGGTTCCTGGTGAAATTGTCGGATCTGATACCTTCTCTGATATTGCTGTCGTTAAAATTTCTTCAGAAAAAGTTACAACAGTCGCAGAATTTGGGGATTCAAGTCAACTTAGTGTTGGAGAAACAGCGATTGCTATCGGTAGTCCTCTAGGTTCAGAATATGCTAATACAGTTACACAGGGGATTATTTCAAGTCTTAATCGAAATGTTTCTCTAAAATCTGAAGATGGTCAAGCTATTTCAACAAAAGCTATTCAAACAGATACAGCCATTAACCCTGGTAACTCTGGTGGTCCACTTGTAAACATTCAAGGACAAGTAATTGGTATTACATCAAGTAAAATTGCAAGTAATGGCGGGACATCTGTAGAAGGTCTTGGTTTTGCAATTCCTTCAAACGATGCACAAAATATCATTAAACAGCTTGAAAGTAATGGTAAAGTGACTCGTCCAGCTCTTGGAATTCAAATGGTCAATCTGTCAAATGTTGGAGCTAGTGATCTTAGAAAACTTAACATTCCAAGTGGCCTCACTTCAGGTGTAGTTGTTCGATCTGTTCAAAACAATATGCCAGCAAATGGACATCTTCAAAAATATGATGTCATTACCAAAGTTGATGACAAAGAGATTGCCTCATCAACAGATCTGCAACATGCTCTTTACAATCATGCTATCGGAGATACTATCAAAGTAACCTACTACCGTAACGGTAAAGAAGAAACAACCTCAATTAAACTAGATAAGAATTCTGGTGATTTAGAGTCTTAATTGACATAAGTGTAAAGAAAACTTTACAGAAAGTAAAAGATATGTTAGTGTAGAATCATGGAAAAATTTGAAATGATTTCTATCTCTGAAATACAAAAGAATCCTTACCAACCTCGGAAAGAATTTGATGCAGATAAACTAAAGGAATTAGCTCAGTCAATCAAAGAAAATGGGCTCATCCAACCAATCATCGTTCGTCAATCTCCTGTAATTGGTTATGAAATCCTTGCAGGAGAGAGACGATATCAGGCTTCTCTCTTGGCTGGTCTGACCTCTATTCCAGCCGTTGTAAAGCACCTCTCAGATCAGGAAATGATGATCCAGTCTATCATTGAGAATTTGCAGAGAGAAAATTTAAATCCTGTTGAAGAAGCACGCGCCTACGAATCTTTAGTAGAAAAAGGATTTACTCACACTGAGATAGCGGATAAAATGGGGAAATCTCGTCCTTATATCACTAATTTTATTCGTTTACTTTCCCTACCAGAATATATCTTAACTGAAGTAGAAAATGGAAAAATTTCTCAAGCGCATGCACGTTCACTAGTTGGTTTGGATAAGAAGCAGCAAGACTATTTCTTTCAACTAATTAAAAATGAAGACATCTCTGTGAGAAAGCTAGAAGCACTTCTTACAGAGAAAAAACAAAAGAAGCAAAAAAAAAGTGATTCTTTCATCAAAGACGAAGAAGATAAATTAAAAAAACTACTCGGTTTAAGTGTAGAAATTAAACTTTCAAAAAAAGATACTGGAAAGATTATTATCTCCTTTTCAAGTCAAGAAGAATACGATAGAATTATTAACAGCCTAAAATAAGGCTGTTCTTTTATTTTCTCAACCCACAAATTTATCCACCAATTTTTTTATCAATAACCCTATTAAATCAAGGATTTT
The DNA here is from genome assembly GCF_001579525.1 of Streptococcus oralis. Classification (GTDB taxonomy): domain Bacteria; phylum Bacillota; class Bacilli; order Lactobacillales; family Streptococcaceae; genus Streptococcus; species Streptococcus oralis_M. Next base: position 370,995 of record NZ_LQZC01000011.1, read on the forward strand.
CCTATTTATCCCCAACCTGTGGATAAATACTACTAACATTGTGGATTCTTTTTCCCAATCTGTGGAAAAATCCTACTATCTATGGTAAAATAAGTCTAGCACTAAACTACTAAAATCATAGTAAAGGAGGAAAACTAGTTGAAAGAAAAGCAATTTTGGAATCGTATTTTAGAATTTGCTCAAGAAAGATTGACACGATCTATGTATGATTTCTATGCTACACCTGCTGAACTCATCAAAGTAGAAGAAAATACAGCTACTATATTTCTACCGAGATCAGAGATGGAAATGGTGTGGGAAAAGCAATTAAAAGATATTATCATTGCTGCTGGTTTTGAAATTTATGATTCTGAAATCAAACCTCACTATATTTTCACTAAACCTCAGAGTACAGAATCTCCTCAAGTAAATGATACGAATAGTGTCTCTACTTACGATTACACGCCTGCACTACCAACGATTCCCTATTCTGAAACAGGATTAAAAGAAAAATATACCTTTGATAACTTTATTCAAGGTGATGGGAATGTTTGGGCGGTATCTGCTGCACTAGCTGTATCTGAAGATTTAGCTCTGACCTATAATCCTCTTTTCATCTATGGAGGACCTGGTCTTGGAAAGACTCACTTACTCAATGCGATTGGAAATGAGATTTTAAAAAATATTCCTGATGCGCGTGTCAAGTACATTCCTGCCGAAAGCTTTATCAATGACTTTCTTGAACACTTGCGACTTGGGGAAATGGAAAAGTTCAAAAAGACCTACCGTAGCCTTGATCTCTTGTTGATCGATGATATCCAATCTCTCAGTGGCAAAAAAGTCGCGACCCAGGAAGAATTTTTCAATACCTTCAATGCTCTTCATGATAAACAGAAACAGATTGTCCTAACCAGTGATCGAAGTCCTAAACACCTAGAAGGCCTTGAGGAAAGACTTGTTACGCGCTTTAGTTGGGGATTGACGCAAAATATCACCCCTCCTGACTTTGAGACACGTATCGCCATTCTTCAAAGTAAAACAGAGCACTTGGATTACCATTTCCAAAGTGATACTCTGGAATACTTGGCTGGCCAATTTGATTCAAATGTTCGAGAATTGGAAGGAGCAATCAACGATATCACCTTAATTGCCAGAGTGAAGAAGATTAAGGATATTACTATTGATATTGCTGCGGAAGCTATTAGAGCACGTAAGCAAGACGCCCGCCAGATACTTGTTATTCCAATTGAGAAAATCCAAACTGAAGTTGGTAATTTTTATGGAGTGAGTGTCAAAGAAATGAAGGGGACGAGACGAGTTCAAAACATCGTTTTAGCGCGTCAAGTTGCTATGTATCTAGCTAGAGAACTGACAGATAACAGTCTTCCGAAAATCGGAAAAGAATTTGGTGGAAAGGATCACACCACCGTGATTCATGCCCATGCTAAAATCAAATCATTGATTGACGAAGACGATAATTTACGTTTAGAAATGGAAGCAATCAAAAAGAAAATTAAGTAGCTTGTGGATAAGTTTTCCTTTCTTATCTTTTTTATCCACATTTTTTAAACAAGCTTAGAAGCTTAAGTTTACTAAATAGCACTCAGTTTTCCACAGAATTCACACACTCTATTATTACTATTAACTTTCTAATACTAAGAATAAATAAAGGAGAATCCATGATTCATTTTTCAATTAATAAAAATTTATTTTTACAAGCCTTAAATACCACAAAACGAGCAATTAGCTCTAAAAATGCTATTCCAATTTTATCAACAATCAAAATTGATGTTACCAATGAAGGAATTACTTTAATTGGATCAAATGGGCAAATCTCCATTGAAAATTTCATTTCTCAAAAGAATGAAGATGCTGGTCTTTTGATTACTTCCTTAGGTTCGATTCTTCTTGAGGCCTCTTTCTTTATCAATGTTGTATCCAGTCTTCCAGATGTAACCCTTGATTTAAAAGAGATTGAACAAAAACAAATTGTCTTAACAAGTGGCAAATCAGAAATTACTCTAAAAGGAAAAGATAGCGAACAATACCCACGAATCCAAGAAATTTCAGCTAGCACACCTTTGATTCTTGAAACCAAACTACTCAAGAAAATTATCAATGAAACAGCATTTGCTGCAAGTACGCAAGAAAGTCGTCCAATTTTGACTGGTGTCCATTTTGTTTTGAGCCAACACAAGGAACTAAAAACAGTTGCGACAGACTCTCATCGCCTTAGCCAGAAGAAATTGACTCTTGAAAAAAATGGTGATGATTTCGATGTGGTGATTCCTAGCCGCTCTCTACGCGAATTTTCAGCGGTATTTACAGATGATATTGAAACTGTAGAGATTTTCTTTGCAAATAATCAAATCCTCTTTAGAAGCGAAAATATTAGCTTCTACACTCGTCTCCTAGAAGGTAATTATCCTGATACAGATCGCTTGATTCCAACAGACTTTAACACTACAATTACTTTTGATGTGGTTAATTTGCGTCAATCTATGGAGCGTGCACGTCTCTTATCAAGTGCGACTCAAAATGGTACTGTGAAGCTTGAAATTAAAGGTGGAGTTGTTAGCGCCCATGTTCACTCTCCAGAGGTTGGTAAAGTAAACGAAGAAATCGATACGGAGCAGGTGACCGGGGATGATTTGACTATTAGTTTTAACCCAACTTACTTGATTGATTCCCTCAAGGCTTTAAATAGCGAAAAGGTGACTATTAGCTTTATCTCATCAGTTCGTCCATTTACTCTTGTGCCAGCAGATACTGACGAAGATTTCATGCAGCTTATCACACCAGTTCGAACAAATTAAGTGAAAGAGGTTGAGCCTGGCTCGCCTCTTTTATGATATAATCAAAAAAGAAAAGGAGAGTAGTATGTATCAAGTTGGAAATTTTGTTGAGATGAAAAAACCACACGCTTGTACCATCAAGTCAACAGGCAAAAAGGCTAATCGTTGGGAAATTACACGTGTAGGGGCAGATATCAAAATAAAGTGTAGCAATTGTGACCACCTTGTCATGATGAGTCGCTATGATTTTGAACGAAAAATGAATAAGATTATTGACTAAGAACCCTTAGTTAGAGGGTTAGCAAGTTTTCCCTTTTTGTGTTATAATGTTAGGGATTGAAATGAGAACGGAGAATGAGAAACTATGGCTTTAACAGCAGGTATCGTTGGTTTGCCAAACGTTGGTAAATCAACCCTTTTTAATGCAATTACAAAAGCAGGAGCAGAGGCGGCAAATTACCCATTTGCGACTATTGATCCAAATGTTGGGATGGTGGAAGTTCCAGATGAACGCCTACAAAAACTAACTGAAATGATCACACCTAAAAAGACAGTCCCAACAACCTTTGAATTTACAGATATTGCAGGGATTGTAAAAGGAGCATCAAAAGGAGAAGGTCTAGGGAATAAATTCTTGGCTAATATCCGTGAAGTAGATGCGATTGTTCATGTAGTTCGTGCTTTTGATGATGAAAATGTTATGCGCGAGCAAGGACGTGAAGACGCCTTTGTGGATCCACTTGCAGATATTGATACCATTAACCTAGAGTTGATTCTTGCTGACTTAGAATCAGTTAATAAACGCTATGCGCGTGTAGAAAAGATGGCACGCACGCAAAAAGATAAGGAATCTGTGGCAGAATTCAACGTCCTTCAAAAGATTAAGCCTGTTCTTGAAGATGGAAAATCAGCTCGTACCATTGAGTTCACAGATGAGGAACAAAAGGTTGTTAAAGGCCTCTTCCTTTTAACCACTAAACCAGTTCTTTATGTTGCTAATGTGGATGAGGATGTAGTTTCAGATCCAGATTCTATCGAATATGTGAAGCAAATTCGTGAATTTGCAGCGACAGAAAATGCAGAGGTAGTAGTTATTTCCGCGCGTGCTGAGGAAGAAATTTCTGAGTTAGATGATGAAGATAAGCAAGAGTTTCTTGAAGCACTTGGATTGACAGAATCAGGCGTTGATAAATTGACTCGAGCTGCTTACCACTTACTTGGACTTGGAACTTACTTTACAGCTGGTGAAAAAGAAGTCCGTGCTTGGACCTTTAAGCGTGGTATGAAAGCTCCTCAAGCAGCTGGTATCATCCACTCTGACTTCGAAAAAGGTTTTATTCGTGCAGTAACCATGTCGTATGAGGATCTAGTGAAATACGGATCTGAAAAGGCTGTAAAAGAAGCTGGACGCTTGCGTGAAGAAGGTAAAGAATATATCGTTCAAGACGGCGATATCATGGAATTCCGCTTTAATGTTTAATAACATTTAATAAATAGTGTCAATTAGGTTGGAAAAAAATTCCAACCCTTTTGGCTTTTGAAAGGAAAATAAATGACTAAATTACTTGTTGGATTAGGAAATCCAGGGGATAAATATTTTGAAACCAAGCACAACGTTGGATTTATGTTGATTGACCAACTAGCTAAAAAACAAAATGTCACTTTTACACATGATAAGATATTTCAAGCTGACCTAGCATCTTTTTTTCTTAATGGTGAAAAAATTTATCTTGTCAAACCAACGACGTTTATGAATGAAAGCGGAAAAGCGGTCCATGCTTTATTGACTTACTATGGTTTGGATATTGAAAATTTACTCGTTATTTACGACGACCTTGACATGGAAGTTGGAAAAATTCGTTTAAGAGAAAAGGGCTCAGCAGGTGGTCATAATGGGATCAAATCTATTATTCAACATATAGGTACCCAGGTCTTTAATCGTGTTAAAATAGGTATCGGAAGACCTAAAAAAGGTATGTCAGTAGTTCACCATGTTTTAAGTAAGTTTGATCAGGATGACTATTTAGGTATTTTACAGTCGATTGACAAGGTTGACAATGCTGTAAACTACTATTTACAAGAAAAAAATTTTGAGAAAACAATGCAGAGGTATAATGGATAAATGGTGACTTTATTAGATTTATTCTCAGAAAATAATCAGATAGAAAAATGGCATCAAAATCTGACAGATAAGAAAAGACAACTAATACTAGGTCTGTCAACTTCTACCAAGGCTCTTGCAATTGCGAGTAGTCTAAAAAAAGAAAATAAGATTGTATTATTGACATCGACTTATGGAGAAGCAGAAAGAATTATCAGTGATCTTCTTTCTATCTTAGGAGAAGAACTTGTCTATCCTTTTTTGGTCGATGACTCTCCTATGGTAGAGTTTTTGATGTCTTCACAAGAAAAAATCATTTCGCGAGTTGAAGCCTTGCGTTTTTTAACTGATTCATCTAAGAAAGGGATTTTAGTTTGTAATATCGCAGCGAGTCGGTTAATTTTACCCTCTCCGACTAGATTTAAAGAAAGTACTATAAAAATTGCAGTTGGCGAAGAATATGACCAACACGAGCTACTTCACCGGTTAAAGGAAATTGGATATCGAAAAGTTACTCAAGTACAGACACAAGGTGAGTTTAGTATTCGAGGAGACATTTTAGATATTTTTGAGATGTCTCAGTTAGAACCTTTCCGAATCGAGTTTTTTGGCGATGAAGTAGATGGTATTCGTACTTTTGAAGTCGAAACACAATTATCGAAAGAAAATCAGACAAACCTCACTATCTTTCCAGCTAGCGACATACTTTTGAGAGAAAAAGATTATCAACGAGGACAGTCAGCTTTAGAAAAGCAAATTTCAAAGACTCTATCACCAATTTTAAAATCATATTTGGAAGAGATTTTGTCAAGTTTTCATCAAAAACAAGTACATTCAGATAGTCGAAAGTTTTTGTCCTTATGTTACGATAAAACATGGACTGTATTTGATTATATTGAAAAAGATACACCAGTATTCTTTGATGACTATCAAAAATTGATGAATCAGTATGAATCCTTTGAAAGAGAATTAGCACAATACTTTACAGAAGATTTACAGAATGGTAAATCATTTTCTGGGATGCAGTATTTTGCAGATACAGAGCAAACCTATAAAAAACAAAGTCCAGTTACCTTTTTCTCCAATCTGCAAAAGGGCTTAGGAAATCTTAAGTTTGATCATATTTATCAATTTAATCAATACCCCATTCAAGAGTTTTTCAATCAATTTTCATTTTTAAAAGAAGAAATTGAGCGATACAAAAAAATGGACTACACCATTGTTTTGCAGTCTAGCAATTCAATGGGCAGTAAAACATTGGAAGATGTTTTAGAGGAATACCAGATCAAATTGGATTCCAAAGATAAGTCAAGTATCTGTAAAGAATCTGTAAACTTGATTGAGGGTAATCTAAGACATGGTTTTCATTTTGTAGATGAAAAAATTCTCTTGATTACTGAACATGAGATTTTTCAAAAGAAATTAAAACGTCGGTTTAGAAGACAACATGCTTCAAATGCAGAGCGATTAAAAGATTATAATGAACTTGAAAAAGGGGACTACGTTGTTCACCATATCCATGGAATTGGTCAATATTTAGGAATCGAAACAATTGAAATCCAAGGTATTCACCGTGATTATGTCAGTGTACAGTATCAAAATGGTGACCAAATCTCCATCCCAGTAGAGCAGATTCAGTTACTGTCTAAATATGTTTCAAGTGATGGGAAAGCGCCAAAACTTAATAAATTAAATGATGGTCATTTCAAAAAGGCCAAGCAAAAAGTTAAGAACCAAGTAGAGGATATAGCTGACGATTTAATCAAGCTTTATTCTGAGCGTAGTCAGTTGAAGGGGTTTGCTTTCTCAGCTGATGATGATGAGCAACATGCTTTTGATGATGCTTTCCCTTATGTTGAAACGGATGATCAACTTCGCAGTATTGAGGAAATCAAGAGAGATATGCAGGATTCTCACCCCATGGATCGACTTTTGGTTGGAGATGTTGGTTTTGGGAAGACTGAAGTAGCAATGCGTGCTGCTTTTAAGGCGGTCAATGATCACAAACAGGTGGTCGTTCTCGTTCCGACGACGGTTTTAGCACAACAACACTATACGAATTTTAAGGAAAGATTCCAAAATTTTGCTGTTAATATTGATGTGTTGAGTCGCTTTAGAAGTAAAAAAGAGCAGGCAGAGACACTTGAAAAATTAAAAAATGGCCAAGTCGATATTTTGATTGGAACGCATCGTGTTTTGTCAAAAGATGTTGTGTTTTCAGATTTGGGATTGATGATTATTGATGAGGAGCAACGATTTGGTGTTAAGCATAAGGAAACTTTGAAAGAACTGAAAAAACAAGTAGATGTTCTAACCTTAACAGCAACACCAATCCCTCGTACTCTCCACATGTCTATGCTGGGAATCAGAGATTTGTCTGTTATTGAAACTCCTCCAACTAATCGCTATCCAGTGCAAACCTATGTATTGGAGAAGAATGATAGTGTGATTCGTGATGCTGTTTTGCGTGAAATGGAGCGTGGAGGTCAAGTTTACTATCTTTACAATAAAGTTGACACGATTGATCAGAAGGTTTCAGAATTACAGGATTTGATTCCAGAGGCTTCGATTGGGTATGTTCATGGACAAATGAGTGAAATTCAGTTAGAAAATACTCTACTGGACTTTATTGAAGGACAATATGATATTTTGGTGACAACTACTATTATTGAGACAGGGGTAGACATTCCGAACGCCAATACCTTATTTATCGAAAATGCAGATCATATGGGCTTGTCAACCTTGTATCAATTAAGAGGAAGAGTTGGTCGTAGCAATCGCATTGCTTATGCCTATCTCATGTATCGTCCAGAAAAATCAATCAGTGAAGTTTCTGAGAAGAGACTAGAAGCGATCAAAGGATTTACAGAATTGGGCTCTGGATTTAAGATTGCGATGCGAGATCTTTCGATTCGTGGAGCAGGAAATCTCCTAGGAAAATCCCAATCAGGTTTCATTGATTCTGTTGGTTTTGAATTGTATTCACAGTTATTAGAAGAAGCTATTGCTAAACGGAACGGTAATAGTAATAAAAGAACCAAAGGAAATGCTGAGTTAATTTTACAAATTGATGCTTATCTTCCTGATACTTATATTTCTGACCAACGACATAAGATTGAAATTTACAAGAAAATTCGTCAAATTGACAATCGTGTCAACTATGAAGAACTACAAGAAGAGTTGATGGACCGCTTTGGAGAATACCCAGACGTAGTAGCATACCTTTTAGAGATTGGTTTGGTTAAGTCATATTTTGACAAGGTATTTGTAGAACGTGTGGAAAGAAAAGAAAATAAGATTACAGTTCAATTTGAAAAAGTCACTCAACGACTATTCTTGGCTCAAGATTATTTTAAAGCCTTATCCGCAACGAACTTAAAAGCAGCCATAGCTGAGAATAAGGGATTAATGGAAGTTGTATTCGATGTCCGAAACAAGAAGGATTATGAAATTTTAGAAGGTTTGCTGATTTTTGGAGAAAGTTTATTAGAGATAAAAGAATCAAAGGAAGCAAATCTCATTTAATATTTTTCTTCTATAAAAAGGATAAAAATGGTACAATAATAATTTGAGGTAATAAAAATGAGATTAGACAAGTATTTAAAAGTATCACGAATTATTAAGCGCCGCACAGTTGCAAAAGAAGTAGCAGATAAAGGTAGAATCAAGGTAAATGGAATCTTGGCCAAAAGTTCAACGGATTTGAAAGTTGATGACCAAGTTGAAATTCGCTTTGGAAATAAGTTGTTGCTTGTTAAAGTACTAGAGATGAAAGATAGTACAAAAAAAGAAGATGCAGCAGGCATGTATGAAATTCTCAGTGAAACACGGGTAGAAGAAAATGTCTAAAAATATTGTACAGATGAATAATTCTTTTATTCAAAATGAACAACAACGTCGTCGTTACCTGATGAAGGAGAGACAAAAAAGAAATCGTTTTATGGGTTGGGTCCTTATTTTGATGATCTTGCTGTTTATTTTACCAACTTATAACTTGGCCCAAAGCTATGATCAGTTACTGCAACGACGTCAGCAATTAACAGAGTTGAAAGAGCAGTACCAAACTCTTAGTGATGAAAAGGATAAGGAATCCGCCTTTGCTGCAAAGTTGAAAGATGAAGACTATGTAGCAAAGTATGCACGCGCCAAGTACTATTACTCAAAGAAACGAGAAGCAATTTACACAATTCCTGATTTGCTTCCGAGGTAATGTCATGGAAAATTTATTGGAAGTTGTTGAGCAATTTTTAAGTTTATCAGATGAAAAATTAGAGGAATTGGCAGCTAAAAACCATTTATTACGATTACAAGAAGAAAGGGAAGAGAAGAATGCGTAAGTTCTTAGTAGTTTTATTGCTACCTGCTTTTATCATAACCTCAAGAGTAGTTAGCACAGAAAAACAGCTTCCTTACTCTTCGCAAGAAATTTATTATCTAACTGAGTCTGATTATGGATTCTACTATAAAGAAACTCTGGAATCCCCAATGGTATATGGAGAAACAGCCGTCTATGCTAATGAGGATCTTGTTAAGGAGTCTGGTAAATTGACTCCTGGAACCACCTTTAAAATAGTAGAATGGCGTTTGAATAGACAAGGTATTCCTGTTTTTAAATTAGATAATCACCAGTTTATCCTTGCAGATAAGCGTTTTGTCTATGATAAAAGTCAAGTTCAAACTCAAAATAGACAAGTATGGTTGGAGCCAGGGTTTGTTATCTATAACAGCCCCTATAATACGAAAGAAATTTCTTCGTCCCTCTCTCCCTATCAACTCGTAACGGTGGATAGAACTCTCTTTGCTGAGGGACAAGAATTTCTTCATGTTGATCAAGTTGGGTGGGTATCCAAAGAGTTCGTCTCAGAAGAAGACAATCGCATCCAGAAGGTTCAAGAAATTTTATCAAACAACTATCAGAATGAAAATTATTCTATTTATGTTAAACAACTGAGTACAGGTAAAGAGGCTGGGGTGAATGAAGACAGCAAACTCTATGCAGCTAGCATCTTGAAACTAGCCTACCTTTATTACGCTCAAGATAAGATAAATCAAGGGGAATATACGCTAGACAGTAGCTTCAAGTATATCCCAGAAGTAAATAGTTTCCCTGGGTCCTATAAACCAGAAGGTAGTGGTAGCTTACCTAAAAAAGAAGATAACAAAGAATACAGTCTTCAACAGTTAATTACCAAGGTAACAAAAGAGTCTGACAATGTTGCTCATAATATTTTAGGTTATTATGTGACCAATCAGTCTGACGGGGCTTTCAAAGAAAAAATGTCCACCATTATGGGTGAAGATTGGGATGTGAATGATAAACTGACTTCTTCAAAAATGGCTGGAAAGGTCATGGAAGCTATTTATAATCAGAATGGTTTTGTCCTAGAGTCTCTGGGTAAGACCGATTTTGACAACCAACGAATCGCAAAAGGTGTTTCGGTTAAGGTAGCTCATAAAATTGGAGATGCCGATGAGTTTAAACATGACACTGCCATTGTCTATACGGATTCTCCTTTCGTTCTTTCCATTTTCACCAAAAATTCTGATTATGATACTATTGCTAAGATAGCTAAGGATGTCTATGAGGTTCTAAAATGAGGGACCAGGATTTTTTAAATCATTTTCTCCGAAAAGAGTATTTCAAAAAACATTCTAAAGTCGTATTAGCTTTGTCTGGCGGACTGGACTCAATGTTTTTATTCCATCTATTGTCTACTTATCAGAAAGAGTTGGGAATTGAGTTGATTTTAGCACATGTCAATCACAAGCAGAGAAGGGAGTCTGACTGGGAGGAAAATGAACTAAGGAAGTTAGCTGATGTAGCTGAAATTCCTATTTATATCACAAGCTTTTCAGGAGACTTTTCAGAAGCGCGTGCTCGAGAGTTTCGTTATGATTTTTTTAGGAAAATCATGAAAGAGGTTGGAGCAACTGCCTTGGTCACTGCCCACCATGCAGATGATCAGGTTGAAACGATTTTGATGCGCTTGATTCGTGGAAGTCGGTTACGTCATTTAATAGGAATAAAAGAAAGTCAAGTAGTTGATGATATTGAAATCATCCGTCCCTTGTTGCATTTTCATAAAACATACTTCCCACCAATTTTTCATTTCGAAGATCAAACAAATCGTGAGAACAGCTATTTTCGCAATCGTATTCGAAATAAGTATTTACCAGAACTTGAAAAAGAAAATCCCCGCCTTAGATCTGCTCTTTTAAATCTAGGAAGTGAGATTTCAGATTACCAAGCAGCCATAACGGAGCTTTCTGAACAGATTGATGTAGAAGACTTGAATGAGCTCTTTTCATACTCAAAACAAACTCAAGGGGTCTTGCTCCAGAACTATCTCAATCAATTCCCAGACTTAAATCTTACGAAGTCTCAGTTTGATGAAGTTAGACAGATTTTGGCAAGGAAAAGCCAGTATCGTTATCCATTGAAAAATGGCTATGAATTGATAAAAGAGTATCATCATTTTCAAGTTTGCAAAATCAGTCCTCAGGCTGATGAAAAGGAAGATGAACTTGTGTTACACTATCAAAATCAAGTTCGACATAAGGGCTATTTATTTTCCTTTGGCATTCCTATAGAAGGAGATGTTGTTCAAAAAATAAATGTTTCACGAGAAACTTCGATACGGATTAGAGGTCGAAAACCTGGTGATGTTATTAGGCTGAATGGTCATCGAAAGAAACTGAGACGCTTATTTATAGATTTGAAAATCCCTATTGAAAAACGAAAAACAACCCCTATTATTGAGCAATTTGGAGAAATTGTCTCAATTTCAGGAATTACGACCAGTGATTTGAGTAAAAACACGAAAAATGATATAATGAACACTGTACTTTATATAGAAAAAATAGATAGGTAAAAAGATGTTAGAACACGATATAAAAAAAATCCTCGTTTCACATGATGAAATTACAGAAGCAGCTAAAAAGCTAGGTGAACAACTAACAAAAGAGTATGAGGGGAAAAATCCAATTCTTATTGGAATTTTGAAAGGATCGATTCCTTTTATGGCTGAATTGGTCAAACATATTGATACGCATATTGAGATGGACTTCATGATGGTATCTAGCTACCATGGTGGAACAGCAAGTAGTGGTGTGATCAATATCAAGCAAGACGTGACTCAAGATATCAAAGGAAGACATGTTTTATTTGTAGAGGATATCATCGATACAGGTCAAACTTTGAAGAATTTGCGAGATATGTTTATTGAAAGAGAAGCAGCTTCTGTTAAAATCGCGACTTTGTTGGACAAACCAGAGGGACGTGTTGTTGAAATTGAAGCGGATTATACTTGCTTTACTATTCCAAATGAGTTTGTAGTAGGTTATGGTCTAGATTATAAAGAAAATTATCGTAACCTTCCTTATGTCGGAGTATTGAAAGAAGAAGTTTATTCAAATTAGAAAGATCTATCTTTAATGAAAAAACAAAATAATGGTTTAGTTAGAAATCCATTTCTCTACTTGTTAATTATCTTCTTCCTAGTGACAGGATTCCAGTATTTTTACTCTGGAAATACTGCTGGGCGAAGCGAAAAAATTAACTATACAGAATTGGTAAAAGAAATTACAGCAGACAATGTAAAAGAATTAACCTATCAGCCAAATGGTAGCATCATTGAAGTGTCTGGTGTTTATAAAAATCCTAAGACTAGTAAAGAAGAAACAGGAATTCAATTTTTCACTCCTACAGCTACAACAGTAGAAAGATTCTCAAGTATTATTCTTCCGTCTGATTCAACAGTTTCAGAATTGCAAAAACTTGCTTCTGAACATCAGGCAGAAGTAACAGTCAAACATGAGAGTTCAAGCGGTATGTGGATCAATATCCTTGTATCTGTTGTACCGTTTGCTATTCTTTTCTTCTTCTTATTCTCTATGATGGGAAATATGGGAGGAAATAGTGGCCGAAATCCAATAAGTTTTGGACGTAGCAAGGCCAAAGCTGCTAACAAAGAAGATATCAAGGTACGATTTTCAGATGTTGCAGGTGCCGAGGAAGAAAAACAAGAATTAGTAGAAGTTGTTGAATTTCTAAAAGATCCAAAACGATTTACCAAACTTGGTGCGCGTATTCCTGCAGGTGTTCTTTTAGAGGGACCTCCGGGAACAGGTAAGACTTTGCTCGCTAAGGCGGTTGCCGGAGAAGCAGGCGTTCCATTCTTTAGTATCTCAGGATCGGACTTTGTAGAAATGTTTGTCGGAGTTGGTGCAAGCCGTGTTCGTTCTCTTTTTGAGGATGCAAAAAAAGCAGCGCCAGCCATCATCTTTATCGATGAAATTGATGCTGTTGGTCGCCAACGTGGTGTAGGCCTTGGTGGAGGAAATGATGAACGTGAACAAACCTTGAACCAACTCTTGATTGAAATGGATGGTTTTGAGGGAAATGAAGGAATCATCGTTATCGCTGCGACGAACCGTTCAGATGTTCTAGATCCAGCTCTTCTCCGTCCAGGACGTTTTGATAGAAAAGTCTTAGTTGGTCGCCCTGATGTTAAAGGTCGTGAAGCAATCTTGAAAGTTCATGCTAAAAATAAACCTCTGGCAGACGATGTTGATTTGAAACTAGTTGCCCAACAAACCCCAGGTTTTGTGGGAGCTGACTTAGAAAATGTTCTAAACGAAGCAGCCTTAGTTGCTGCCCGTCGCAACAAGTCAGTTATTGATGCTTCAGATATTGATGAGGCAGAGGACAGAGTGATTGCTGGACCGTCTAAGAAAGATAAAACAGTGTCACAAAGAGAACGTGAATTGGTTGCCTACCACGAGGCTGGGCATACCATTGTTGGTTTGGTCTTGTCGAATGCCCGTGTTGTTCATAAAGTGACTATCGTACCACGTGGACGAGCAGGCGGATACATGATTGCACTTCCTAAAGAAGATCAAATGCTTCTTTCTAAAGAAGATATGAAAGAGCAATTAGCAGGTTTGATGGGAGGTCGTGTTGCTGAGGAAATTATCTTTAATGTCCAAACGACAGGAGCTTCAAATGACTTTGAACAAGCTACTCAGATGGCGCGTGCAATGGTTACAGAGTACGGTATGAGTGAAAAACTTGGCCCAGTTCAATACGAAGGTAATCATGCTATGTTTGGTGCACAAAGTCCTCAAAAATCAATTTCAGAGCAAACAGCCTATGAGATTGATGAGGAAGTTCGTTCATTATTAAATGAGGCACGAAATAAAGCTGCTGAAATTATCCAATCAAATCGTGAAACCCACAAACTGATTGCAGAAGCATTGTTGAAATACGAAACATTGGATAGTACTCAAATTAAATCTCTTTACGAGACAGGAAAAATGCCTGAGACCATAGAAGAGGAATCCCATGCACTATCTTATGATGAAGTAAAATCAAAAATGAGTGAAGAAAAATAAATTTAGAGAGGTTCAACCTCTCTTTTTATGTTCTAATGTGATGGCTACCGAGCGG